>JABFST010000139.1 GCA_013140465.1 Methylococcaceae bacterium | reverse complement strand
AATGTCTATGGCGCGGATGTCGGCATCTTCATGGACACCGTAAGTCAGCATCGGTTTGGACATGTGCGGCAATATCGCCCTGATGCCTTCATCATCCAAACACAGCACCGCCAAGCCATAAAATGGCAGGTGATGCAAAAATTCGATAAACGTGTCTTTTAAGCGCTGGTAAGTGTTTTGGTAAGTCTCCATGTGGTCTTGGTCGATATTAGTGACCACGGCAATCATCGGCTGCAAATATAAAAACGATGCGTCGCTTTCGTCGGCTTCGGCGACCAAATAATGCCCCAAGCCCAATTTGGCATTAGTACCTGCGCTGTTTAAGCGTCCGCCAATAACAAACGTAGGATCTAAACCGCCTTCGGCTAACATACTCGCGGTTAAGCTAGTGGTTGTGGTCTTACCATGTGTACCTGCAACGGCGATGCCGTAACGAAAGCGCATCAATTCCGCGAGCATTTCGGCACGCGGAATGACGGGAATGCGGTTGAGGTAGGCTTGGTCTATCTCGTCATTGTTGCGGTCGATAGCGGTTGAGGCCACCACGACATCAACGCCTGTGACATTAGCGCGTTGGTGTCCTATCGTGATTTTTACCCCTAAGCTGGCTAGTCTTGCGGTCACGGCACTGTCTTTAATATCCGAACCGGACACGCTATAGCCTAAGTTAGACAGCACTTCGGCAATGCCACTCATACCCGTGCCGCCTATCCCGACAAAATGGATATTTTTGATATTGCCTAAGGTAGGGGCAATTTGGGTGTTATTGGGCATGTTCATGCGCGCGCCACCTTGGCATTGGCGCCACAATAGCCCGCAACGACCGCCGTGGCATCCAAGCGTGCGCATTTTGTTGTTGCCAGCCGCATCGCAGCCAGTTGTTCAAGTGCCATAGTGATAGTTTCTGCCAGTTTGCCTGGGGTCAGTTCGCTTTGTTTTAACAGTAAACCTGCGCCCGCGTCGGTTAGATAGCGTGCGTTGGCGGTTTGGTGGTCGTCTATAGCCGAGGGCAGCGGGATAAAAATCGCGGGCACACCCATCGCCGCGACTTCACTGACAGTCATTGCACCCGCGCGGCAAATGACGACATCAGCCCATTGGTAGGCCGCCACCATATCGTCTATAAACGCATACACGGTCGCGTTAATGCCTAAGGTTTGGTAATGCTTGGCGACGGTTTCCTGCATCACTGCACCTGTTTGGTGTTGGATGTGTATCGCGGGTTGTACGTCGCTTGCACCTTGCCATGCGGCAATCGCGGCAGGTACGGTTTCATTTAAAATTTGCGCCCCTTGACTGCCGCCGACGACTAGCAGCCGGACGCTATCAGCCGATGCTTGGTGCGGGGCGTGTGCAGCCGTCAAAAACGCCGCGCGTAACGGGTTGCCTGTGCATTCGGCAGTAAATTTTTTGCTAAAGCTATTCGGGAAGGCTTCTAACAATTGATTGGCAAAACGCGCCAGCAAGCGATTGGTCGTACCAGGCACACGGTTTTGCTCGTGGATGACTAAGGGGATGCCCAATAGCTTTGCCATCAGGCCGCCCGGCCCTGCCACAAATCCGCCCATACCCAATACCACGTCGGGTTTGCGTTGGCGTAAGATGCGCCGTGCCTGTAGGCTAGCCTTAAACAAGCCCAATACGGCACTGATTTTTGCCGCCCAACCTTTGCCGCGCACACCTGCGACCGACAACCAATCTATCTCTATGCCATGCGCAGGAACTACGCGGCTTTCCAAACCTTTTTGCGTACCAAGCCAGCTCACTTGCCAGCCTTCTGCGCGTAATTGTTCGGCAACGGCTAAGGCCGGAAACACATGCCCGCCCGTGCCTCCTGCCATAATGACTATACGACGGCCCATCGGGACCTTTCCTTAGGCATATTCGCCTTCATTTCCATCACTTCGCTTTGTACGCGAAACAGCAAGGCCACCGCGCAACACATAATCATCATACTGCCGCCACCGTAACTCATTAAGGGCAAGGTCAAACCTTTGGTCGGCAATATGCCCATATTCACGCCCATGTTGACAAATGCCTGAAAACCAAACCAAATGCCTAAACCATAAGCAATAAAAGCGGCAAAATGGTCGCCTAACTGTTCTGCTGCCAAGGCAATTTGGAAAGTGCGCCTAACCAATAATGAAAATAACAAAATAACTGTCAACACGCCCGCCAAGCCCAATTCTTCGGCGATAACCGAGAATAAAAAGTCCGTGTGGGCTTCGGGCAAGTAATACAATTTTTGGATGCCACTGCCCAAACCCACGCCTAAAAACTCACCACGCCCAAATGCAATTAGGGCATGGACCAATTGATAACCCGTATCCTTGGCATCTGCCCAAGGATCCATAAAACTGATGACCCGCTTCATACGGTAAGGCTCGAAGTAAACCAGCAAGGTTGCCGATACCGCTACGATAGTCAGTAGCATAATGAATTGTGACAGCCTAGCTCCCGCCAAAAACATGATGCCCATTGCAATAATCAATAACACCACCGACGAGCCAAAATCGGGTTCCAGCAACAACAACAAGCTGGCTACCGAAAATAACAGCAAGGGCTTAATCAAACCAAACGCAGAATCGCGTATCGATTGCTGGTGTCGGGTCACATAACCCGCCATGTAAATAACGGCAAAATATTTGACCACTTCGGACACTTGGATGCGTAACCCGCCTAAATCTAGCCATCGAGTACTGCCGTTTACGTTTACCCCCAAACCAGGAATCAACACCAACACCAGTAACGCCAAGCCGACAATAAACAATCTGGCCCCTGCGATTTGCCAAAACTTGAGCGGCGTAAGCGCGACTATTGTTCCTAAAAACAATCCCAAACCGATATGCGCCAACTGCCTAATCGGGTAATGGAAAGCGTTGCTGTTTTCAGCCACTTTTACCCCTAAATGCAAAGAGGCCGACGCGACCATGACAAAACCGATCAACAATAAGGCGGTAGTCACTAAAACCAGTAAAGGGTCAAAGTGAAAGCGTCCGATGCGTGATGGCTTAGGATGTTTGCTCATGGCAACAAGGCAAAAACAGCTTGGGCAAATTGTTCGCCGCGATCCTGATAACTTTTATATTGGTCCAAACTGGCACACGCGGGCGACAGCAGCACGCTGTCACCTGCTTCGGCAACGCTGGCGGCGAGTTGTACGGCTTGAGCCATCGTATTGGCGGCATAAATCGGTACACAATCTTGCAGTGCCTGTTTGATGAGATGCGCATCTTTGCCCATTAACACCACGCCCTTGGCTTTTTCTTTAACCACAGGCAACAATTCGGTCATGTCTTGACCTTTGGCATCGCCACCCGCCAATAAAATCACTTTGCGGTCATAGCCTTGCAAAGCCGCGACACAGGCACCAATATTGGTGGCCTTGGAATCATTCACCCAATGTATGCCCCGAATCTGCCCGACTTTTTGCATCCGGTGCGCCAAACCTTTAAATGTTTGCAACGCTTGGCACATGGTGGCTGTATCCAAACCCACGGCACTACCTAAGGCCAGTGCCGCCAAGGCATTAGCAGCGTTGTGTCGGCCTTCCAGCGGCAATTTTGCCAAAGGCATTAAGGGTTGTGCAGCGTGCATCAGGTATTCGGTTTCGCCTTGTTTGGCTAAGTAAAAATCAGCCGTCGTCTTAATAGAAAAGCGCAAGCATTGCCGATCCGGGCGTGCCATTGCTGCCACGGCAGGGTCATCAGCATTTATGACTTGTACCCCGTCGCCGTTAAAAATAGTTTGTTTTTCGTGGGCATATCCGGCCATATCGGCGTGACGGTCCAAGTGGTCAGCCGATAAGTTCAGCACGGTTGCAGCAGCGGCATTGAGCGCAAAAGTCCGTTCCAATTGGAAACTAGACAGTTCCAGCACATAAAGCTGTACGTTGCTTGCCAGCAAATCGAGTGCGGGTGTGCCTAAATTGCCGCCTACCGCGACTTTTTTGCCGCACGCTTTAGCCATTTCGCCCAGCATCGTGGTGACGGTGCTTTTACCGTTGGAACCAGTAATCGCAATAATCGGTGCGGTCACAGAACAGGCCAATAAGTCGATGTCGCTAAGGAGTTTTGCGCCACTTGCCAATGCCTTAACGATGGATTTTTCGCTGAGTGCCAAACCGGGGCTGACCACTAAATGCGTGGCAACCTTAAAGGCAGCCTCATCAAATCCGCCAATAAACAGCGGGGTATCGGGCATGGTTTGGAAAAACGCATCCATGAGCGTGGGCTTGTCGCGGCTATCGGTGACAGCAAAGGTATAGCCCAGTTTTTTTAAATAGCGCGCAACCGATAGGCCCGTATTGCCTAGCCCCACGACCAACACTTTAGACGTGAGCGGATCTAGCCCAAAACGCTGTGCCAAGGTGTCGATTGTTGCTGCGCTGTTCATGTTTATCTCAGTTTTAAGGTCGCAAGACCAATCAGCACCAAAATGAAGGTGATAATCCAAAAACGCACGATGACCCTAGGTTCGGGCCAGCCTTTCAATTCAAAGTGATGGTGTATCGGGGCCATGCGAAACACCCGTTTTCCGGTCATTTTAAAAGAAGCCACTTGTATCATTACCGACAAGGTTTCCATCACAAACACCCCGCCCATAATCATCAGCACCAGTTCTTGCCGCACCAGCACCCCCAACACGCCTAAGGCAGCACCTAAGGCCAAGGCACCGACATCGCCCATAAACACCATCGCGGGGTAGGCGTTAAACCACAAAAATCCTAGACCCGCACCGACTAAGGCGGCACAAAACACAATCAGTTCACCTGCGTTGGGCAGGTACGGGATAGCCAAATAGTCAGAAAACGCAACATGCCCAGACAAATACGCAAAAATCCCTAAGCCCGCTGCAACCATAACCGTGGGCATAATCGCCAAGCCGTCGAGGCCGTCAGTAAGATTGACGGCGTTGCTGGTGCCGACAATGACAAAATAGGTCAAGACAACATACATCCAGCCCATATCCAACATCACATCCTTAAAAAAGGGGATGATGAATTGGGTTTCGGCGGGCAACACCGCTGTCTTATATAAAAAGAGGGCGGCAGTTAAGCCTATGACCGATTGCCAAAAATATTTGGCTTTTGCCGACAGGCCATCGCTGTTGTTTTTGATGACTTTTCGGTAATCATCAACAAAACCGACTATGCCGTAACCTAAGGTCACCAGCAAAATCACCCAAATGTAGCGGTTGCCTAAATCGGCCCACAACAAGGTGCTAAACGCGACCGCAACTAAAATTAACGTGCCGCCCATCGTGGGAGTCCCGGCTTTTTCGTAATGGGATTGTGGGCCTAGTTCGCGTATGCTTTGGCCTATTTTTTTGCGGCTGAGTTTACGGATCATGACCGGCCCCACCACAAATGAAATCAGCAATGCGGTTAATGCACCGAGGATGGCGCGAAAGGTCAGGTAGTGGAATACCCTGAAACCGCCATCAAAGGTCATTAAATAATCGGCAAAATAAAGTAGCATGGGTTAATTCCTAAAATTTTCAACTAAGGCGGCAGCGATATTTTCCATACGCTGTGCCCGTGAACCCTTAATCAAAATCGTTTCCTCGCCTGTCAATGCCACATTAAGCGCATCTATCAGCGCTTGGTGGCTATCAAAAAACAACGCCCCGTCACCAAAGGCTTGTACAGTGTGTTTGCAATCTTCGCCTAGTGCCCATAGCCTTTGCACGCCGCTGGTTTTAATCAGCGCACCCATGTCCGCGTGCATCGCGGGGCTTTCTGGCCCTAATTCACCAAATGCCCCCAACACTAGCCACGGCTGGCCGGGTGTTTGGGCCAGCACGTCTAGCCCCGCTTTCAGCGAGGCCGAGTTGGCATTGTAAGTATCGTCAATGATTAGATTGCCCAAACGGCCTTGTAACAGTTGCAAACGTCCGGTAACGGGCCGGACTTGTTCCAAGCCTTGTTTGACTTCCGCCAAGCTAAGCCCTAAAGCCAAGCCCGCTGCGGCAGCCGCCAAGGCATTCAGCACATTATGCCGTCCTGCCAGATGCAGGTTGATGGTCATTGTGCCTAGAGCGGTCACCAACTCAAAGCGGGTCACAAATGCGTGTCCGTGTATGGTTGTGCTAATCGCTAGTGCCGTCACATCTGCACCCTCAGCCAAACCAAATGTGCATACCTTGCGGTCGCCCGCCAAGGTGCGCCAATAGCCGAAATACTTGTCGTCGTGGTTAAGGACGGCGATACCGCTTGGTTTTAGCGTTTCTACTAGTTCGCCTTTGGCTTTGGCAACGCCGTCTAGGCTACCAAAGCCTTCAATATGGGCCGCACCCGCATTGGTAATAATCACAACATCTGCTTGCGCATAAGTGCTAGTGTATGCAATCTCTCCGGCATGGTTTGCACCCATTTCTATGACTGCATAACGGTGCTGTCCGTCCAACCGCAATAGCGTTAAGGGTACGCCTATGTCATTGTTTAGATTACCTTGGGTAAACAACACCTCATCCTTAACCGACAAAACGGCTGCGACCATTTCTTTTACCGTGGTCTTGCCGTTACTGCCTGTCACGCCCACAACGGCGGGCGGATTAGCGGCACTGCTAGCCCACGCATTACGCCATGCGCCCGCCAGTTGGGCAAGTGCGAGGCGGGTGTCGTTGACGACAACATGTGCTTTTGTGGCTTGGGCGGTGGGCAATACTATTGATGCGATTGCCCCGGCTTGTTCGGCCTCGGCAATAAAGTCGTTGCCGTCAAAACGCGGCCCCTTAATCGCGACATACAGCTGCCCCGGCTTAATGGCACGGCTATCAATGCTGACCGAACCAAATTCACTATTTGCACCGGATAGGTGTCCTTGCACTGCTTGGGCGCAGTCGTCCAGCGTCATTTTCATGGTGTTTCCGCGCGGGTTTTTAATGCGGACAAGACCACAAGACTATCGCTGAAAGGCGTTCTTACGCCGTTAATTTCTTGATAATCTTCATGGCCCTTGCCCGCAATGACAATAATATCTTGGCTAGCTGCCGCCGCAATGGCATGGCGTATGGCCTGCCCGCGATCCAGCAGCACTTGCAGCCGATTTGGCTGTGGCGCAGTTTGGCAACCCGCCAAAATTGCGTTGGCTATCTCTGCGCTTTGCTCAAAGCGCGGATTGTCGTCAGTAATAATGACATGATCGGCCCATTGTTCGGCGATAGCCCCCATTTGTGGGCGTTTGCCCTGGTCGCGGTTGCCGCCACAGCCAAACACCACCCATAAGTCTTGGGGGCAATGTTTTTTTAAGCTGCCTAAAACCTTGTCTAAGGCATCGGGCGTATGGGCATAATCGACGATAACCAAGGGTTGCCCCGCACCGCCAAAACGCTCCATGCGCCCTATGACGGGCTGCAATAAGGCCAGTTTTTTGACCGCCGCATGTATATCCACACCCAAGGCCAGCATCACCGCCAATACCGCCAGCACATTATCAACATTAAATTCACCGTATAACGGTACGCTAACGCGATAAGTCCCAGTATGGTAGCGCAGCGTAAAAGCGATGCCATCGGGCTTATGTGTGATGGCCTCGGCGTTCAAACTAAACTGCGTAGCTAAGGTGTTGCCTTGTTTGCTGAAGCCCCACACGCTTACGTTGGCGGGGATAGCCGCTAAAATTTGTGCGCTATAAGCATCATCAAGATTAACCACGGCAAAGGCCAAACCAGGCTTGTCCAACAACAACAGCTTAGCCTTGACATAAGCTTCCATCGTGCCGTGATAATCTAAGTGGTCGCGGCTGATATTGGTGAAGACCGCGCCCCTAAACTGTACGCCATTGACCCGGCCTTGCTCCAAACCGTGCGAAGACACTTCCATCGCCACTGTGGTTTTGTGGTCTTGGTGTAACTGGGCCAAGATTCTTTGAATCTCCAAAGCATCAGGCGTAGTGTTAAGCGTTTTATGTAATTTGCCCCACTCGCCCCAGCCCAAAGTGCCGATTAGGCCGCAGTTGTCTAGGAGCTGGCTTAAAAACTGGCTGCAAGAGGTTTTGCCATTCGTGCCAGTAATGCCGATAACCGACATCTGTTGCGAAGGCTGCGCGTAATAACGGGCGGCAAGTTCGCCTAGCCTTACATTAAGGCTGTCAACCTTGACCAGCGGTATCCCGTTAGCATGTGCTTGTGCCGCCAGCTGTAAGCCATCGCCAGCCGGATCATACAAGATGGCAACAGGCTGTTTTTCCAGTGCTTGGGCCAGATGCGCCAAACCATGCTGTTGCGCTCCCGCCAAGGCAATAAACACATTGCCCGCAGCCAACACACGGCTATCCAAGGCCAAGCCCGTAATCATGCTATCGCCAGCGGAGCCTAAGCTTGTGCTGGGCACATCAGCCCAATCCGCCAGCAATTCCTTTAGTTTCATGTGCTGTTAAGGGGTCATTCGGGTTAATAAAAGCGGCATGGTTTCTTCTTGGTCAGGTGCGACTTCCATAATCCGCAACGCCCCTGCCATCACCTTGGAAAATACCGGGGCAGACACTAAACCACCGTAATATTTGCCCGCTGATGGCTCGTCTATCATGACGACTATAATTAAGCGTGGATCGGTGGCGGGGGCCATGCCCGCAAACACCGAAAAGTATTTTTTTTCGGCATAACCGTGGGAACCTGAGGCTTTTTTAACCGTGCCGGTTTTGCCAGCCGCAGTATAGCCATCTACCCGCGCCTCATAAGCCGTACCGTCTTTCATGAGTACGGTTTCCATCATTTTTCTGACACTTTTGGCGGTTTTGGCGCTAAACACCCGTACTGCCTCGTTGTCCTCTTCGCGCTTAAGCAAGCTGACAGAATGTAACAGGCCATCATCGGCCAAGGCGGTATAAGCCCTCGCCAACTGCAAGGCAGAACCGTTTAAGCCATAGCCAAATGACAAAATGGCGCGGTCGAATTCACTCCATTTTTTATAGTCCTTGACGACACCGCTAGCCTCACCCGGAAAGTCTGTTTTGGCAGAAACGCCAAAACCTAACTGATGGTAAATGCCCCAAAAATAGGAGGGGGGCATTTTTAACGACATCATGCTCACCCCGACATTGCTGGATTTTTTGATGACATGGGTCAAATCCATCGTGCCGTAATTGTGTACATCCTTAACAGTGTTACGCCCAATTTGGAGCGAGCCGTGCGTAGGAAACATC
>JABFST010000152.1 GCA_013140465.1 Methylococcaceae bacterium | reverse complement strand
CCTCCTTGAGGTAGTGTAAAATAAGCGAAATGCGGTAACTATTCAGCATCCGGGGCACAACAGCCGTTCGCTGAGCGGAACAGCCGTTCGCTGAGCGGAACAGCCGTTCGCTGAGCGGAACAGCCGTTCGCTGAGCGGAGTCGAAGCGAACAAACTGGCTTCGACTCCGCTCAGCCTACGGTAAATTTGACTTATTAGAAGTCGCTCTGAATAGTTACAAAATGCGTTAAAACGGCGGTTATTGCCCTGTTGGACAGATGTTTATGCGGGGCGACCACAATATGCCTGTCTGTAGGCAAACCAATACTTGTCATTAAAACAAATGGTTAGTGTTAATATGATCGGCTTCTAATGAGTTGTAGGCAATAGCGGCAGACCTGCGAGGTTTTAAAAACCCCACAGGTCTTTATCTTGCAACTCATGAGAAGTTAATAATATTGTTGGGCAAACGAGACTGTGAAAGAATTAACGTAAGCTTGCTCAGCGGCGTTAAAAAACCTGTTTTTTCACTCCAGTCTTTATTTAAAACAAAGGCTTACGAAAATAAAAAAACACCTTTTTGTGAGTATTTGAAATACTTTCACAGTCTCAAACGCATAATCGGCCAATAATGGCTATAGGGTTTGTGTGCGGCTAAGTATAGGGTCAATAAAGTGGGAATGCTGGATTTTAAAACATTATTTTTTACAACATCGCCGCTGGGCATTAATCCGCGAGGCGGATCTGCCCTGACGGGTGCGGGTTGTGTGCGGGCTATTTTCTATAGTGCGTTGTTGTGGGCTGTACCCGCCGCCAGCGTGTTTGCCGAAAATCCGCTGCCGCTCGCTACGCCACCAGTGGCGGCTACTGTTACTACCGAATATAAGGATGTAACAGCAGCCATCCAGGCAGTGATTGCCGCCAAGCAAAACCCTTTGCTGCACAACCCAGATTTCCAATACCGTGCCGATGACCTTGATGCCTTGTATCGGCAGTCGGGTTATCAATTGCTGTGGTTAGGCCAGCCTTTGGCGGCACAAAATATCACCGAGGTGCTAAACCTGTTTGCCAACGCCGGGCAAGACGGGCTAGTGTCCGCCCGTTATGATAAGGACGTGTTGCAACAAAAACTGGCCGAGGCATTATTAATACCCGCCAATGCCTATCAAGCCTTGGCAGCTTATGACACTGCCATCAGTGTTGCCTTATTGCGCTTTTTGCATGATTTGCACTATGGGCGGATTGATCCCCATGCCATCAATTTTCATCTTAAGTTACGCGGACATAAGCTCATCGATTTGCCCGATCTGATTGCCACGCACCTCAGGCAGGGCCAGCTTGCCAAACTCCCCGAAGCAGTCGCCCCCAAACTCAAACAATACCAACGCCTTAAGCTCGCGTTGGCACGCTACCGCGCTTTGGCTAGCAACACTGCGCCGTGGACCTTAACCGCCAACAAAGTCAAGCCCGGCGGGAGTTTGCCCCAAGCCGCCGAATTGGCGCGGTTTTTAATAGCCGTCGGGGATCTGCCCGACACCGCTAACACCCAACCTGAACGCTATCATGCCGAATTGGTGGCGGGGGTGAAAAGTTTTCAGTTACGTCATGGCATGAATGCTGACGGCGTGTTGGGCAAAACCACCGTGGCGGCTATTAACACCCCGTTGGCGGTGCGCGTGCAGCAAATCGAATTGGCGATGGAACGCTTGCGCTGGTTGCCCGAAACTAATGCTGGGGCATCCATTATTGTCAATATTCCGGCTTTCCAATTATGGGCGTTTGATGATGTCGATGAATTTAATACCGACATGCCCAATATGCGGGTCGTGGTGGGCAAGGCATTGGAGAACCAAACGCCTGTTTTAATGGCAAAAATGAGCTTTATCGATTTTATGCCCTATTGGAACGTGCCTTATAACATCGTTAAGGAAGAAATTTTGCCCAAATTGCTGAAAGACCCTGGTTATTTGGAAAGCCAAAATATGGAATTGGTGTCCACGTTTAGCAACGAATCCAAAGCCGTGGGCTTTTCCGGCTCCACGATTGCGCGGCTTAAACAAGGCACTTTGCGGATTCGGCAACGGCCTGGCAAAAAGAATGCGCTAGGTAAGGTCAAATTTATTTTCCCTAACAAAAGCGATGTGTATTTGCACGACACGCCTTCGCGCAGCCTGTTCAGCAAATCTCGCCGAGATTTTAGCCACGGCTGCGTGCGGGTCGCCAATCCCGACTTGCTGGCAGAATTTGCGCTTAAAGACCAATGGAGCAAAGCCACTATCCAAGAAGCACTAAACACACCTAAAACACGGCGCGTGGTGTTAAAAAAATCGATACCCGTGCTGTTTTTTTACATGACCTCTTTTATAGACCAACACGATAAAGTGGCGTTTTATGCCGATGTCTATGACTATGACGAGGTACTGAAAGCCGCCTTAGAAAAGGCGGGTGATGTCTCAGACCTTGCCATTTTTGTGCAGCCGCCCGTGTTGAAGCCGTTTGTTGCGATAAAGGTGCTGGATTTTATAAAACCTATCGTACCGATTAAAGTACAGCAACCCCTTTAGAGTCCGAAGCCGATAAATTTACATTAAACCCCCTCTCCCTCAGGGCATAGGTATCTACACAAGTTTGAGCAAGTTATAAAAGCACCGTCATACTGGCATGGATGCCAGTATCCAGTCACATGGATGTGAATGTTCACTATGACGGCAATGCTAAATCAAGCACTTACAG
>JABFST010000136.1 GCA_013140465.1 Methylococcaceae bacterium | reverse complement strand
GTGCCTAGCCAACAACCGTCTGCGGTTGCCGAGCCAGTGCTTGAGCGCAATACACTCCGTAACCGTGATGCAAGGGGACGCTAATGACACAAAGTAAAATTTTAATAGGCTTGGTGGCAGTCGTGCTGTTGGCTATGATGAGCATGTTCACCGTCAGCCAAACTGAAAAAGCCATTAAGTTCCAACTGGGCGAAATCGTTAAAAACGACTACGAGCCAGGTTTGCACTTTAAGTTTCCTATTATCAACAACATTAGGACGTTCGATGCGCGTATCCAAACAATGGATGCCAAACCTGAACGCTTTTTAACCGCCGAAAAGAAAAACGTGATTGTTGATTCTTTCGTAAAATGGCGCATCGGTAATGTCAGCACCTTCTATACGTCGGTCGCAGGTGATATAGACCAAGCTAATTTGCGTTTGGACCAAATCATTAAAGACGCGTTCCGCAGCGAGTTTAGCAAACGCAACATCAAGCAACTGATTTCGACTGACCGCAGTGCCATCCGCGAAATACTAACCAACAACTCCAAAGCAATGGCAGCGGAATTGGGCATGGAAATAGTCGATGTGCAAGTGATGCGTATCGATTTGCCGCCAGAAGTCAGCAGCTCCGTATTCCGCCGGATGGAAGCAGAACGTGAGCGGGTAGCGCGTGAGTTCCGCTCCCAAGGTGCAGAAGCCGCCGAACGGATACGCGCCGATGCCGACAGGCAACGCGTGGTCACGCTCGCCAACGCTTTCCGTGATGCCGAAAAATTGCGTGGTGAAGGCGATGCGACTTCGGCAGACATTTACGCCAAGGCTTATGGCGCAGATACCGAGTTCTTTACCTTTTACCGCAGTTTAAATGCTTACAAGAAAACCTTCTCCAGTTCCAGCATGATGGTGTTGGATCCAGAATCGGATTTCTTCCAATATTTTAAGAAACAAACCAAGTAGCTGTACAATACCCACTACAGCTTTTGCAATTATAAAAACGCTCCGCTTGCGGGGCGTTTTGTTTGAGTGGACATCAGAAATATGCAACAAAAAGATTCCTGGCTTTTGCCCGACGGCATAGACGAAGTATTGCCGGCTGAAGCCAAGCACCTCGAAAACCTGCGCAGCAAACTCTTAACGCTGTTCAGTTGCTGGGGTTATGAGTTAGTCATACCACCGTTTATCGATTTCCTCGATTCCTTATTGACAGGTTCAGGCCATGACCTAGACCTGCAAACCTTCAAGCTGACCGACCAAATCAGCGGCAAAATGCTGGGCATTAGGGCGGATATGACCCCGCAAGTGGCGCGTATCGATGCCCACAACCTAAAACACGAATGCCCAACCCGCTTGTGTTATGTCGGTACTATCTTACACACGCGCGGCGACCCGTTGGAAAAAACGCGTAGCCCGATGCAAATTGGCGCAGAGCTTTATGGACACCAAGGCGCAGAAAGCGATGTCGAAGTCATCTGCCTGATGCTGGAAACCTTGGCCTTAACTGGCTTGCTGGATGTGCATTTGGATTTGGGCCACGTCGGCATTTACCGCGCTTTGTCCAAACAAGCCGGATTGACTGTGCAGCAAGAAAGCGAATTGTTTGATGTCTTGCAACGTAAAGCGCGCCCAGAATTGGCGGAGCTTATGGAGAGTTACGCGATTGCCCCCGACCTTAAGGCCATCTTGCTTAAACTACCTGAACTGAATGGCAGCAAAGAGCTATTGGCACACGCTGAAACCCTATTCGCCCACGCCCATGCCGATGTTAAAGCCGCGTTGGCGGATTTGGCAGCCATTGCCGAACAATTGGCGGTGCGCTTCCCGTCCTTAGCCATCAGCTTCGATTTGGCGGAATTGCGCGGCTACCATTACCACACCGGCATCGTGTTTGCTGCGTTCATCCCCAGTGTCGGCCGTGAAATCGCGCGGGGTGGACGTTATGACAACATCGGCGCGGTGTTTGGCAGGGCGCGTGCGGCAACGGGCTTTAGTGCCGACTTAAAACTGCTGTCAGCCTTAAGCAAACAATCTAGCCCGGTTGCGCCGCGTGAACTGATCTATGCCCCGTTTGCCAACGACCCGGCCCTGACCGAAGCCATCAGGGATTTACGCGCAACACAACGGGCGGTGGTGCAACAGCTACCCGGACAAATTGGCGGTGCAAGCGAATTGGCTTGCACGGCAACATTAGTATTAGAAAATCATTTGTGGGTTGTTAAACCCTTAGCCTAAGCTTTGGAATAATTATGGGAAAAAATGTCGTTATCATCGGCACTCAATGGGGTGACGAAGGAAAAGGTAAACTGGTTGATTTATTGACCGAACAAGTCGAAGCGGTCGTGCGTTTTCAAGGCGGTCACAACGCCGGGCATACGCTGGTCATACGCGGTGAAAAAACCGTTTTGCACCTGATTCCTTCCGGCATCTTGCGCGATGGCGTGCAGTGCATGATAGGCAATGGCGTGGTGTTATCGCCCAACGCCTTAATGGAAGAAATTGAGTTTTTAGAAAAAGCGGGCGTGTCCGTGCGTGACCGCCTGCTCATCAGTGAAGCCTGCACCTTAATTCTGCCCGTACACGTTGCGATTGACCAAGCGCGCGAAAAAGCGCGTGGCGGCAAAGCCATAGGCACGACAGGCCGTGGCATAGGCCCTGCATATGAAGACAAAGCCGGACGCCGTGGCTTGCGTGCGGGTGATTTGCTAGACCCCACCAGCTTTGCCGAAAAACTTAAAGAGCTGCTGGACTACCATAACTTCATGCTCACGAATTACTACCACACCGATGCCGTCGATTATGAACAAACCTTGGCGGATATGCTGCGCTTAGGCGAGCAAATAAAACCCATGCTGACCGATGTCAGCGAAACCTTATACCGCTACCAAGAGCAAGGCAAAAACCTCTTGTTTGAAGGCGCACAAGGCGCATTGCTGGATTTGGATCACGGCACCTTCCCGTATGTCACTTCGTCCAGCACCACCGCAGGTGGCGCGGCAACAGGCAGCGGCATAGGACCATTAGATTTGGATTATGTATTGGGCATCACCAAAGCCTACTCCACCCGCGTCGGCAATGGCCCGTTCCCGTCCGAATTGCACGATGCCAACGGCGACCATTTAGGCACTAAAGGCCATGAATTTGGCGCCACCACAGGCCGCAAACGCCGCACGGGCTGGTTTGATGCCGTCGCCATGCGCAAATCAGCCAAACTCAACAGCTTAAGCGGTATTTGTTTGACCAAGCTGGATGTGCTGGATGGCCTTGAAAAAATCGGCATTTGCACCGCCTATCGCTTGCATGGCGAAATCACCGACACCGCGCCATTGGGTGCTGACCAATACGAACAATGCACAGCGATTATTGAAGAAATGCCCGGCTGGGATGGCACTACCGCAGGTGTAACCGACTACGACCAGTTACCTGACAATGCCAAAGCCTATATCAAACGCTTAGAAGCATTGGTCGGTGTCAAAATCACGATTATTTCCACAGGCGCAGAAAGGGACGAAACCATCGTTTTGGAACACCCTTTCGCATAAGCAAGCCCCCGTCAGATCCAGTTAGACGGGCCATACGCAATGGCCCGTTTAGCCTACAACACCGCGCCTAAGCCCATTAGGTAGCCATACACCCAGCACTGCGCTATACAGCGCAAATCATCACCGCCTTAAGTCTGCAAGCATGATTGCTTGTGCAAAAACCTAAGTGGTTTATTGCTCAATTAGCACTCACACGTCTACAGCTATACAGTATAATTTCTTCCAGTTGCGCAAAAATAACAGCCTTTGGCCTCATTTTGCCTAAAACCGCCCGCCGTTTTCCCAGCCGAGACCGCCCCGTGTTATTTTCAGAAACGCAAAAAAAAATCCTACAGCAACTGGCGGACGGTCAATTCCATTCGGGAACCCAACTAGCCTCTGTACTGGGGCTGAGCCGTGCGGCTATCTCCAAACACCTAAAAAGCTTGGCGGATATAGGTTTGCGCCATGTCGCCATCAGTGGCAAAGGCTATCGCTTAGAACGCCCCCTAGAATTATTGGCACAAAGCCAGATAGAAACCATGCTCAGCCCAGACCATCAGGCGTTAATCAGCCAATGGCATATTCATGACAGCCTTGATTCCACCAACAGCTATTTGCTGGCACAAACTAGCGATGCCACGCCCTTAGGCATCGTGTGCCTAGCCGAACACCAAACCGCTGGCAAAGGCCGTCGTGGGCGGCAATGGGTGTCACCTTACGGTAGCAATATCTACTTATCATTGCGTTGGCGATTTTTGCACGGCGGCATCGCCAGCACCCACGGCTTGAGTTTGGCTGTCGGCGTTGCCGTAATGCGTGCGCTGCATCAGCTTCAAGTGCCAGCAGTCGGCTTAAAATGGCCTAACGATATTGTCAGCCAAGGCAAAAAACTCGGCGGCATTTTAATCGAAGTGTCCGGCGAAGCCGACGGCCCGTGCACAGCGGTCATAGGCATAGGCTTAAACGTGCACTTGCCCGCCGCCGACGCTGAAAGTATCAGCCAAGCATGGACGGATCTAGGCAAAATCACAGGCCATAGCCCAATCTCCAGAAATGCGCTGGCTGGCTCGCTATTAAGGCATTTGCTGGACATTACCAACGGCTACGAAAATATCGGCCTTAAAGCCTATTTGGATGAATGGCGGCGTTATGATGCCTTACAAGGCCAAGCCGCAATCCTTTATATAGGCCAACAACAGCTAGACGGCGTAGTCATGGGCGTTGATGACCTAGGGCTGCTACTACTCAAAAAACCGGATGGCAGTGTTCAGGCGTATGCCTCTGGCGAAATCAGCTTTAATCAGGCCAACACATGCACTTACTCATAGACATGGGCAATACCCGGCTGAAATGGGCATTGCTAGACCAAAACACAATCACTAACAGCACGGCAATAGCCAACCAAGACCTAAGCCTGGCCTATTTACGCCAACAGTGGCACGCCTTACCTGCACCAGAGGCCATGTTGATTGCCTGTGTAAGCCAACCCGCGTTACTCCAGAAAGTGATAACCGCCGCAACCGAATTATGGCCAGGCTTGACCGTGATTAAAGCCACGGCCCAAGCCGATGCTTATGGCGTACAAAACGCCTACATCCACCCTGAAAAATTGGGCGTAGACCGTTGGCTGGCAATGCTGGCAGTGCGCCATTATTACCCAAGTGCCGCCTGTATTGCCGACTGTGGCACTGCCATAACCATTGATGTATTGGATCAGCACGGCAAGCACCAAGGCGGCATGATTAGCCCGGGTTTACGCTTAATGAAACAAGCCTTGGCACTAGGCACCGAAGCCTTAGATTTTTATGATAGCCCAGCAGTGACAGGGCTGGCGGCACACACCGAAGCCGCCATCATCAGCGGCACACTGACCGCCGCCACCGGACTCATCACACTAGTGCTAAGCCAACAAGCCAACACACCGCTGATTATGACGGGCGGCGATGCCGCAGTCATCGCCCGGCACTTAAGCGTACACGCTATAATTGACCCCGACTTGGTCTTGCGCGGCTTAGCCGTATTGGCACTCAAACAATGAAAATACTGTTTTTTTTAGTGCTGCTTGCCAACCTGACCCTGCTGATGTGGGAATACCGGACCGGCGCCTTTGCCCCACCTCACAACCAAGAAGACAGCACGGCAGAAAGCACACTAGAACCCATCTTGTTGCTGGAAGAAGCCAATAAACTCGCCGCCAGCCGCCAACCAACCGTTGTCGAACCACCTAAACCTACGCCGACGCAAACGCCTATAGCAGACGCAAGCACTGCACCTATCAGCACACCCCCCACTGAAGCTATCGTCCCCGCAGCACCCAGCACTGCGCCTGTCGCAAGCGCAATCACCACTCCTGCGCCCAGCATTGCACCAATAACAGAAACACCGCCTAAGCCCATAGCCGATACCGCAATAGCAGCAGCCCAATCTGAACCAGAGGCGACACCCTCAACAGACAACGCCGCTATACCGATAGTGTCTAGCCAATGCTACGAAGCAGGCCCTTTTGCCAGCAAACACGCTTATCAAGCGTGGGTAAAAAACCTAAAAGAAACACCTACCGAGATTAAAATCATCAGCCACGACGAACAAATCCCCAGCAAATACATGGTGTATTACCCTGCCGCCGCCACCGAGGCGGAATCTAAAGCCAATATAGAGCTACTAAAAAGCCAAGGCATTAAAGACTTGTGGCCTTTATCCGGCCCCGACTACGGTGCCATTTCACTTGGCCTGTTTGTTAAAGAAGCAACCGCCATCGTCATGCAAAACGAATTGCTCGCCAAAGGCATCCATGCCGAGATTAAAACGCTTTATAAAACCAAGCCACAACAATGGGTATGGCTTAAAGGCACAACCGAACTTGCCGAACGTTTAGTCAACTTGCAGCAAGCCTACCCACAAGTGCAAGTCAAACCCTTGCACGATCCCAGCCAAAACTGCCAATAACGCCAAAACCCACAGCACCAGCTCGCCGCCGCTGGCTGGCGCAATTTTATACAATCTGACAAAACCCCAACAAAAACCGCCAGTAAGCGCAGCCTATAACAAGCAACCCACAAACTTATCCACAGATTTTGTGGGTAACTGCGTAACCTTAGCCCTTACAGCCGGAGTGCAACGGCTTTAGACGTTGCAATGTCGGCAATGAAATTCAGCCCATCACGCGCGGCATCCATCCCGAAAGCCCATCGTGATAGTAAGTAAAATATGCTACTATTTACCCCACAATCACCCACGAAAAGGCAAATATGAAAGCAAATATCGGATTAATCGGCTTGGCGGTCATGGGGCAAAACCTGGTCCTCAACATGAACGACCACGGCTTTAAAGTCGCGGTATACAACCGCACTACCAGCACTGTTGATGAATTTTTGGCAGGGCCCGCAAAAGGCACTGAGGTTATCGGCGTACATAGCCTAGAAGCTTTGGTCGAAAGCCTAGAAACACCGCGTATCGTCATGTTGATGGTGAAGGCGGGCGACGTTGTTGACCAATATATCGACAAACTCGTACCCTTGTTAGCCGAAGGCGACATTATTGTTGATGGCGGCAATTCCTTGTTTACCGACACTAACCGCCGTACCGCCGCACTTAAGGACAAGCACATCAACTACATAGGCACAGGCGTGTCGGGTGGCGAAGAAGGCGCAAGACATGGCCCATCAATTATGCCGGGCGGCAACAAAGCCGCATGGCCTACCGTCAAACCCATTTTTCAAGCCATCAGCGCCCAAGTCAACGGCGAACCCTGTTGTGAATGGGTAGGCGACAACGGCGCAGGTCATTACGTCAAAATGGTGCATAACGGCATAGAATACGGTGATATGCAGCTGATTTGCGAAGCCTACCAATTATTGTCCGAAGGCTTGGGCTTAAGTGCCGATGACATGCACGCCATTTTTGCCGAATGGAATTTGGGCGAGCTAAGCTCTTACCTGATAGAAATCACCGCCAATATATTGGCGTATAAAGACGAAGACGGCTTGCCCTTAGTGGACAAAATCCTCGACACCGCAGGACAAAAAGGCACTGGCAAATGGACAGGCATTAATGCCTTGGATTTGGGCATCCCTTTGACACTTATAGGCGAATCCGTTTTTGCCCGCTGCCTGTCGGCACAAAAAGACGAGCGCGTAAAAGCCGCAGCGGTTTTGCCAACCGCCAACAAAACCTTTACGGGTGACCAACAAACCGCTATCAACGCTATCCGCGATGCTTTGTACGCGGCAAAAATCATCTCTTATGCCCAAGGTTTCCGCCTGATGCGCGAAGCCTCAAAAGAATACGACTTGTCCCTCAATTATGGCGAAATCGCCTTAATGTGGCGTGGTGGCTGCATTATCCGCAGCCAATTCTTAAACGACATCAAACAAGCGTATAACACCAATCCTGAACTGGAAAACCTGTTATTGGCGGACTTTTTTGTCTCAGCCATGACCAAAGCCGATGCGGGCTGGCGCAAAGCCGTCATTTTGGGCATAGAACTGGGCATACCCACCCCCGCGTTCTCATCCGCCCTCGCCTACTACGACGGCTATCGCACCGCACGCTTGCCCGCCAACCTCTTACAAGCCCAACGCGATTATTTTGGTGCGCATACTTACGAACGCACCGACAAGCCCAGAGGCGAATATTTCCACACCGATTGGACTGGACACGGCGGCAAAACCGCATCGTCCACTTATACGGTATAAGCCCGCACTGCGCCCACTTTCAGCAATTGCCATCATAATGGCATCGGTGGCTGGTATTAATATTTAGACCCCCCTCACCCTACCCTCTCCCTGAGGGAGAGGGAGTTTATGTAGATTTATCAGCTTCGGACTATATAATCCCCTCGCCTTTGCAATAAAGGAGCAAAATTAGGGCAAAAAAAAAGCGGTCTCTAAGACCGCTTTTTTAATCACCCAACAAATAAGCAATGCTTATGAGGCTGCAATAGTATTTTAGCCTCGACTACTAGGCTAAAGCCTCCCACATCCTTAAGGCAACTGCGGCTATTCGCCCGCACGCACGTCAAATTCTATCTTCCAACGGCCTTGGTCTTTTTGCGATACGGCTTGCAGTTCTAAAGTGCCCACTTCGGTAACGGCGGCGCATAAATGCACAGGGACGACCTCGCCGGGGCGGCGGCCTTCTTCGGATAAGGTGATTTCAATTTCATCAAGTTCAGACAATTCGTCGTTCGTCCAGTACGCCAAACGCGTACCCACGGCATCATCGCGGCGGGTCGTGGAGGCAAAAAACCGGAAGCGCACGGGTTCGCCTATCACCAAGCCAAATTCATCATCGGGCAATTCTTCTTGCGTGCCTTCTTCCATCCCAAACGGGGCGATGCACAAGGCTTCCATTTCTGGCGGCAAACCGGGGACGGCGGGCATTGCGCTTTCTATGCCGACATAATAAGACGCGGCAGTACCGCCCTTAATGCGCACGCCTTTGCCTTTGCGCACAAAGCCATAATAGGCCGCGCCCCGCGCAACCGCCAAATCCAAATCTGCACCCGCCAGCAAGCGAGCAGCGGGGGCTTGTTCGGCAGCCAGCCAAGCGTTTAACACCTCCATCAGGCGTACCGCCAAGCTGTTGGCTTTGAGCACGCCGCCATTAAATAACACGGCGGTGGGGTGTAAAAACGTAGCATGTTCGGGCAGGTTGATGTCTTTTAGGT
>JABFST010000330.1 GCA_013140465.1 Methylococcaceae bacterium | reverse complement strand
ATGTGTTTAGTATCCGCATAGCGGGCAACATCATCAATGAAGACATTTTGGGCAGCATGGAGTTTGGCTGCAAAGTGGCGGGGGCAAAATGATTGTGGTCTTAGGCCATAGCCAATGCGGTGCGATAAAAGGCGCGTGTGACCCTATAGAAATGGGCAATTTAACGGTGTTGCTAAACAAAATACAACCCGCCGTTTATGCTGAAGACACAATTACCGAAAACCGTGATGCCAGCAACCCCGCGTTTGTTGACAAAGTCACCACCCTCAACATCAAGCGCACTGTCCATGCCATCATGGAACGCAGCCCGATTTTAAAAGACTTGATTCTCTCAGGCGCAATCGGCATTGTCGGTGGCAACCACAACATCGCCACAGGTGAGGTCAGTTTTTATGCCGACACTTTGTTTATAAACTAAACAAAACGTAAACATTTAGTCCCCCTCCTTAAAAAGTAGGGGGACTGAATGTTTACAATGCGTTTATCGCGTTACATGGCTGACATAATAATTTAAAAAAACGGTCATGGTTTGGGGCTTTTCAGTTGGATAGTCCAAATTAGATTGGACATTGATTAAAAATGCCCCCATTCCTACCATAAACATTAATGCACTACCCAGCACGATTCCTAACCATCGAAAATTAAAAATTTTACGCCCTAAATAGAGGCTAGCTGTCGCTGTGATGTAAAGGCTTATAAGGAGTGCAGGTGCTACAAAATATACCAAAAAACCATTATTAGCAGTCATACTAACGCCTATATCGTAGTATTCCATATAAAGGCTCATAAGGCTTAAAGAGAGCAAGGCGATAGGAAGTGGCAACAGGAAATATGCAATTTTACATAAGGAAAATAATAACGATGATTGTGTGATAGTCCCATTTGTTGGTTTTTGTTTTAACATATTAGTTTTTGGACTATTTATAGTCATTGTCGGTAATGACGACATTATTGGCTTTAATTCCAATATCAAGCTCCCGTTTGCGTGCGGCTATATAATCTGGTGTATGCGCAAATTGCTTAAAGTATTGGCAAACCTATGAGCTGACCGATTTTGCGCCAGCCGACAGCGCCTTACTCCAACGGAAACATTTTGTCGGGGTTTAAAATACCGTTGGGGTCGAATTGGCGTTTTATGCCGCGCATCAATGCTAGTGCGTTGGCGCTGAGTTCCCAGTCGATAAAATCCCGTTTTTCAAGGCCCACGCCGTGTTCGCCCGAAAGCGTGCCGTTAAGTGACAACACCAGGCTAAAGACGGCTGCCAAACATCGCTGTGCGTTGTCTTTTTGCCCAGGTATCGTGGCATCCAGCAATAGGTTGACATGGATGTTGCCATTGCCAGCATGACCAAAATTGATGATGGGCAGTTGGTGTTGTTTGGACAATTGTTCTAAGCCAGCGATTAAGGCGGGAATAGCGGTGACAGGAACAACAACATCCTCGTTGATTTTGTGCGGTGCGGCTTTGCGTAAGGCGGGGGCCAGGGCTTTGCGGATTTGCCAAAGGGCCTGTACTTCAGCGGCGGACGTGGCGAGGCGTATGTCCAATAAGCCGTCATTTTGTGCGCTGGCAGCCACTTTTTCAGCCGCCAACGCGACTTGCGCCGCTAAGCCGTCTACTTCTATCATCAGCAGTGCGCCCGCCGTGTTGGGCAATTCGCAGGGGGCGTTTTGGCGGATGATGTTCAGGGCATTGCCGTCTATAAACTCCAATGCACAGGGAATCACGGGCTGCGCCATGATCGCGGAAACGGCTAGGGCGGCATCGGCTACGCTGCGGTAAATAGCCCTGATGGTTAGTTTGGCTTCGGGTAAGGGCGTGAGCTTGAGGGTGGCGCGGGTGATGATTGCCAGTGTGCCTTCTGAGCCTATCAGCAAGCGGGTCAGGTCATAGCCGACTACGCCTTTGCTGGTGTATACGCCTACGCGCAGGTCGTCGCCTAGTCCGGTCACGGCCCATAAGCCCAGGGTGTTTTCACGCGGTGTGCCGTATTTGACGGCCCTAGGGCCTGCGGCATTGCAAGCCAAATTGCCGCCGACACTGCAATAGGCCGCGCTGGTGGGATCGGGCGGCCAAAAAAAACCGTGTTGTTGCACGATGTCTTGCAAGCACTGGTTAGTCATGCCCGCTTCTACGGTGATGTAGCGGTTCTCGGGGGAAAATTCTATCAGCTTGTCCATGCGCTCTAGCGAAACGACTATCCCGCCGGTGACGGGTACGCTCGCGCCTGTAGTCCCTGTGCCGCGACCGCGTGCGGTTAAGGCGATACCGTAGTGGTTACAGGCCCTAACCAGTGCCTGGACTTGTTCGTGGGTGGTTGCAAACACGACCGCTAGCGGCAAACTATGGCGGCGGCTGTTGTCGTAGCCATAAGCCCAGCAATCTTCAGGCGCGGTATAAAGGTCTGAGGCACCAAACAGTGTGGACAATGCCGCCAAAAACTCAGCGGGCAATGGCGTGTTGTTAGTCAAGGTACTGAAAAATGGTGATGATTTGCTTGATGTCGGGTTGCAGCCGCGTGACGTTGACAACAACGCTGCCTTCATTGCGGTGGACTGCGCCCATGAGATAGACAATGCCGTTTTCGGTGATGACATTGACCATACCCGGATCAAAATGGGGAATGGAACGGATTTGTTTAAGTGCGGTGGTCACGGTTTCGGTAATGTCGGCATCGTGGGCGCGTGAGCTGGGATCGGCGGGTTCAGTGATACTA
>JABFST010000327.1 GCA_013140465.1 Methylococcaceae bacterium | reverse complement strand
GTAGCGCATTGCCCCATGTTCGGCGCAATACGCTAAACCTCGCGCCCTAGCCAGAATCAGGCGGCTATCGCGGCTATCACCACGATGACGGTGGTTTGCTTTCAATGCGCAGGGTGCGGTCTTTGGAGACTACATAGCCGCCTTTGGTGAGTTCTTTCATCACTTTATTGACCATTTCGCGGGATGAACCGACCATATTGGCCAATTCTTGTTGGGTGGGTTTTTCGTGGATGATTAAAATGTCGTCTTCTTGAACCGCCATTTCCAGCAAGACTTTAACCGTGCGTTCGTAGACATTGGACAAGGCCATTTGCTTAACTTTGTCGGTCAGGTAGCGGATACGGTCTGATAAATCAGACAGCAAGCCTATCGCCACTTCGGGGTAACTGATGAGCCATTGCTTAAAATCGCTTTTGGAGATGATCGCGCAAGTGGTTTTTTCTACGGCTTCCACCGAGGCGGAACGGGGTTCGTCGCCTAATAAAGCCAATTCCCCAAAATAAGACCCTGCTTCTTGGGTGATGAGGGTGACTTCCTTGCTTCTGTCATCACTGCTAAACACCCGCACTTTGCCCGACAAAATAATGTACAGCGAATTGGTTTTGTCGCCTTCGGTAATAATGACGGCTTGTTTGATGTATTTATTGGGTTTGGCCTTTGCTGCCAAAGCATTGAGTGCATCATCAGGCAGTTTGGCAAGCAAAGGGATTTTTTTAAGGCTGAAAAAGACTTCTTGTTGCATGGATGATCCTGTGGAGAACAAATAAAATTTACATGGATTATATGCTTTTTATGACAAGGTAAGAAGGGCAATATTTGGAATGCGGTGTGCTAAATTCACATTAAAAGTGAATTATAGACAGGTTGGCGGTTTGGGCAGCCCCGCCAATTTACAAGCGTATTTTAGCGGCCCGTCAGGAAATAAAGTGTGCAGATAGCGGCTATTGCCTTTGTCTGCCCCCAGTTGCAGGGCAATCGCTTTAGTAAACACGCGCGCATTAGGCAAATGCTTGTATTGCAAGTAATAGCCGCGCATAAAATGGATGATTTCCCAGTGCGCGTCGGTCAGCGTGATGGCGTTTACCTCAGCTAAATGCTGGGCGACGGCCTCATCCCAAGCTTTATAGTCGGTCAAAAAGCCTTGCCCATTGGTGTGTATGGCGCTTATGACCATGATTGGATGTGCGGGTGATGCACGGTCAGCTGGACTAAATCAGAGTAAGTGATGACCGCGATGCCGTTTACCAACTCAGTCGCGGCAATGCCGCGTAGGGCTATATCTGTTTGTATGACACTGATGCGGCTGTGCGTTAGCAAATCGTGTAACGCAGTGTGTAAGCGGCCTGTGCGCAGCAGGTTGAGTACCGCGTTGTCCAGGCACACGACCTCATCGCCTGGGCTGATGCGCCCTAACAAGGCGGTGTCGATAGGGGATTGGAAAATAAGGTGCAGCATATCAGTGGCTGTCTGACAGTTTAAGGCCGATAATGCCGATAACGACGATGCTGATAGACAGCAAACGATAGCCATCCACCGATTCTTTAAACAAAATAATGCCAAAGATTGCGACGCCGACCGCGCCCATGCCTGTCCACACCGCATAGGCCGTGCCGACAGGCAAGGTTTTTAAGGCCCACATCAGCAAGCCAAAACTGCCCAAACCCGACACGCATGTGACCACACTAGGCCATAATTTGGTAAAGCCCTCGTTCAGTTTAAGGCTTAAGGCGAACACAATTTCAAATAAGCCCGCAGAAAACAACAATAACCACGCCATGTACAGCCTCACTTTTGTGCATAAAAGCGCACTATTTTACAATACTATGACCATTACGCCTTCACTCAATTGCAGCTTGCCATGACTACCCGCACTATCCTCAGCGTTACCGAACTTAACCGTGCGACCAGCCAATTATTGGCTGACCATTTTTACAGCATTTGGGTGGAAGGCGAGTTGTCAAACACCGTGCAAGCCGCCTCAGGACCTTATTACTTTACCTTAAAAGATGCCCACGCCCAGGTGCGTTGCGCCATGTTCCGCATGGCGCAGCGTAAGCTGACGTTTAAGCCAGAAAACGGCAAACAAGTGTTGGTGCGTGCGCAAGTCAGCTTGTATGAACCTAGGGGCGATTACCAGCTGATTGTAGACACAATGGAAGCCGCAGGGCAGGGGGCTTTGCAACGGGCGTATGAAGCCCTTAAGCACAAGCTATTGGCGGAAGGCTTGTTTGCCGCCGAACACAAAAAGCCATTGCCCGTACTGCCTAAAGCCATCGCCGTTATCACTTCGCCTAAGGGCGCGGCGATACACGATATTTTGACCGTATTGCAGCGGCGGTTTGCTGCCATTCCGGTCATTTTGTATCCGGTTGCCGTGCAAGGTGAGCAAGCCCCCTTAGACATAGTCCGGGCGATTGCCTTAGCGAATGCTCAAGCGCATTGCGATGTGATTATTTTAGGGCGCGGTGGCGGCTCTTTAGAAGATTTGTGGGCATTTAATGACGAACGCGTGGCGCGTGCGGTATTTGCCAGCGACATACCTATTATTGCCGCAGTAGGGCATGAGACCGATGTCACGATCACCGATTTTGTCGCCGATGTCCGCGCCCCGACACCGTCTGCCGCCGCCGAAACCGCCAGCCCCGACCAGCAAGAATGGCTGGCGCGTTATGTGGCGATAGAACGCCAGCTCACGCACTTGCTGCAAAGGCACTTAAGCCGTCACCAACAACGCGTGGCGTTTGTGGGCAAGCGTCTGCAACAGCAACACCCAGGGCAAAAATTGCTGCGCAACAACCAGCGGCTAGACGAGTTGGCCTACCGTTTGCAGCAAGCCATACGCAGCCAACTTCGCCAACAGCACAACGTGCTTGCCCTGCACACGGCGGCCTTAAGCCAACACAACCCGGCACTGCTGATTAAGCATTACCAACAGCAGCACCAGTATTTAAGCCAACGGCTGCACGCCACGCTGGCGCAAAAACTCCAACGTTGCCAACAACGGTTGGCGAGCAGCAGCCAAACCCTGCAAGCGGTAAGCCCGTTAGCCACCTTAAGCCGGGGTTATGCCTTAGTAGTGTCGCCCACCACCGGGCAAGTGATACGCGCCCAAGCACAGCTTAAGCTAGGCGATGTGCTGGCTACCCGTTTGGCTGACGGGCAATTTACCAGCGTTGTCACCGAGTTGCCGTCTGCGTAAAAGTCATGTCGAAATTTTAGCAATTTTTGTACACGTTTATATGTACATCTGGTAAACATGAAGCATGTATATGTCGAAAATAAGGCAATAAATCGACATGTGTCCTTAACATGTACACCTTAAAGGATGTCGTAAAGGTCGGTTAGGCTTTAACGACACCCTCCAAATAAGCACTGGCGGCACGCAGTAAGGCGGCATCAACACTGATCGGCGGTGTCCAATCAAGTTGGCTGCGGGTGTGGCTGATGTCCACTTGCAACGAGCCGCACAGCCGTTGGGCGACGGTGGTTTTGCCCAAGACGGCGGCGGTGGCAATAAGCAGGCCGCTGGGTATGGGCAACAAATACGCGGTTTTGCCTAATGCTTTCGCCATGCGCCGCAGTAATTCGGTGGTAGACAGGTCTTGTCCGTCAGATACTAAAAAGGTTTGGTTGGCGGCTGCCGGATGGTGCGTGCAACACACGATCAAGTCCACCAAATTATCTAGGGCCACCAAGCTGCGGCGGTTGTCGATAAGGCCTAAGGGTAGTGGGATGCCTTTATGCAAAATGCGCATCATGCTAAGGAAATTGGCTTTTACGCCTGGGCCATAGACGATGGTAGGGCGGATAATCACGACTTCCATGCCTGTTTGTGCAGACAGTTCGCGTAAGGCTGTTTCGGCTTCGGCTTTAGACACGCCATAAGCATCCACGGGGGCGGGTGTGTCGCTGGCGGTAAAGGCTTGCCCGGGTAGCGTGGCTTCGCCATTGACCTTAATCGAGCTGATAAAAATAAACCGCCGCACGCCCGCTAGTGCGGCTTGCTGAGCCAAATGGCGCGTGCCTTCGACATTAACGCGCCGAAATTCTGCTAAGGGGTCGCTAGCCGTGTCGTGCATTAAATGCACCCGCGCGGCTAGATGAACGACCACATCAACGCCCGCCAATGCGGCTTGCCAATCAGTCTGGGCATCTAAATCACCAATCCGGCAAGGTTCTGTGCCTGCGGGGCTAGGGCTGTTGCCGCGCACGGCGGCACGCACGGGGACACCTGTAGCCAGCAAGGCGGCACTCAGGGCGCGTCCGACAAAACCAGTCGCGCCTGTTATTAAGATAGTCATGGCTTAAGTAGCTCCTGATACAACTGTAAAGTTTGGTCTAGCACTTGCCCGATGGCAAATTCGGCATTAACGATAGCCCGTCCGCGTTGCCCCATTGTTTGCCGCAAGTCGGGATCCGCCAACAAGCGGCAGATTGCCCGCACCAGTGCCGCGACATCTTTGGGTGGCACTAACAGGCCGTTGTCTTCATGGCGCACAATTTCACGGCAGCCCGGCACGTCAGTGGCGACGATAGGCCGCGCACAGGCTGCTGCTTCAATTAACACTTTGGGTAAGCCTTCGCGATAACTGGGCAAGCAAACGATATGGGCCTCTGCCATAACGCGGGGCATGTCATCGCGACGCCCCCACCATTCAATCACGCCTTCATCATGCCATTGTTGCAATTGGCTATCGGCGATGGACGCGGGATTTTCGGGGTCGCCTACGCCCACCAACGCAAAGCGTGCGCTAATGCCTAGGGCGCGGATGTCGCGTGCCGCCGCGACAAATTCGGTGATGCCTTTGTCCCACAACAAGCGTGAGGCCAAGATGACCAACGGCACGCCATCGGCTTGGGGAGTGGCGGCAAAGTGTTGGGTGTTGACCCCAGAACCTCGGATTAGGCTGGTGCGGTCTGCCGCCACCAGTTTGCGCCCGACCAGCAAAGCTTGGTCATCAGGGTTTTGTACGATGACGTGCGAACCTTTGCGGTTGAGCAACAAGCGAAACGCCAGTTCTACCACAGGGCGCAACACCCGCGCCTGCACACGCTGGGACACAAACAGAAAACCCAACCCCGCCAAGGCGTTCACGACCACGCGCACACCCGCCAAGCGTGCGGCAAGGCTGCCGTAAAGTACAGGCTTTAAGGCCACATGGTGGACAATATCGGGCTGGTGTTGGCGATACAGCTTGTAAAGCTGCCAGATGACGGCGAGTTCTTTTAACGGATGGCGGCTGCGCCGTGACAAGTCCAGTGGGATCAGCGTCAAGCCTTGGGCGCGGATGAGGTCGCCATGTTGGTTGACGCGGGTGACGACTAACACCTCGTAGCCCGCTTGTTTGGCGGCGACAGCCAAAGGTAGGCGATGCGAGCAAAAATACCAGTCTTCGGTGACAAAATAGAGTAGTTTGGGCGGTTTGTTCATGCCGTCTCGGAAAGTGATGGGGGTTTCGCCAGCGTTAGTGGCGCGTGGATTTTGTAGGGTAGTATCTGTGGGAGAGGATAAAGCCTCGCCCACAAACTTTAAAATCAAGGGCTTAAATAAGAAAAGTGCGCATTGAGGGTGTTTTTCATCATACTTTTACAGTCTCTTACGCCAGCGTACTTATTCAGGCCCCCTCGCAAGCTCTCCCCCCTTGAAAAGGGGGGAGAGCTTGCGAGGGGATTGAGGGGGGTTATTAAATAAAACCTCCCCTAACCCCTCCTTTTTAAGGAGGGGGACTGAATGTTTACACGCCAGCCCATCTTTGTACGATTAAAGACAATCAAAATCAATCAAATAAAACGAAGGAATAACGGGGCAGTCAGCGTTTATTGGTAGGCCCTCCCATTCAGCCAGAGCCTGTTGTGTAGATGCGCCCTTACACCCAAATCCCAGCAATATCTGAGGCTTAGTGCCTGTATCCACAAGGGGGGCAGATGCAGTGCAGGGTCGGGAATCAATGGATAGTGTACGTTCTTTAACCCCTACAGACAAACCTAATACCATGAAAAATCAACCAAAAAAACATCGCAGGAAACAAAACCACCGCCCACAATTTACCCTTGGCAGTTGTAGGCAATAACGGCAGACCTGCCAGTGACATGTTTTCTGCTGATTTTATTGATTTTTAGCAATGCTTTCACAGTCCCGAAAAGCAATCCGCCATTTTGGCGAGTTGTTGCTACATTTAGGTTAAGGACTGTAACCAAAAAGACGATGCCGAAAGCCGATTGGGTAGGGCAAGCATGGGGAGAGCCGTTTATGGCGCATTGCCTTGCGGCGAATCTGTGTTACGGGTTACCTGCTGCACGGTGTAGTGATGTCATCATCATGCCAGATGGTGTGGGCATGAATAGATGCGTTAATGCGGAATATGTAAGTTGGGTGGGCGATAAGCCAACCCAACCCAACCTAACAAAAAAACGCGGTGTTGGTGTGGTTCGGGGGTGATGTTTGGTTGCCAAAAAGTGTGGCAACCAAGCCTTCGCGGCTGTGTTTATAACATACAATTTACAGCTTTTTTAAGCTAGTGCGTGTATTTTTGACGTGGGGTCTCAATAAATACCAAGAGGATGCTAAGGTGGGTTCGGAATGTTGATATTAATGTAACGCTGAACTTTTTAGACGTAAGGATATAACAATGAAAACAAGCAATTCACATTGTATTAGATCGCTGGTTATTGCTTCGGCAGTATTAGCTTGTTCTACTATGCCGGATATTTTTGCAGATGGGTTGGTGGTTCAATCAGGCCCGATCACAGCCTTGGTCATAGACCGAAGTTCCGCAGTGGGTCGCTTTGATTATGCGAATGCCAAACCCATGCCGCTGCCATTGGCTTATGGACCGCTAACCTCTCAGCTTGACTCGTTGCTTGAAGCGCAAACACCCAGCCCAGCATCCGAGATGTCCGAAGTGTTTGGGGGCGGCAAAGGCAGTGGTAAGTTGAGTCCGGTAGTCTTGGTGCGGGTGCGGGCGGGGGCAGAAGCGATTAACGCCCAAGATAGCATTACGCCCCAGGCATTTGGCTCGGGAGATCAGGTTTATACTACGAGCAGGACCAACGCAAGCGGTAATGCAACGACCCGATATTTTCCGTATAGGGCAGCCGGTAAGCTATGGTTCAAGAATGGCTCCATTCCTTCCACTTGTTCCGCGTCCCTTATTAAACGGGGTGTCATGGTGACGGCCGCCCATTGTGTGGCGGAATTTGGTAAGAAACAATTTTATTCGGCTTGGCGGTTCGCACCTGGCTATGACAATGGCGTTGCACCGTTTGGCCAAGCGACTGCAAAAAAAGTTTACGTCAATTCCTCTTATTTTGATGGTACTGCTTCCTGCGCCCAGTCAGGTGTTGTTTGTACAAATGACATCGCCGTCATTGTACTTAACACAAATATCGGTAACACCACAGGATGGTACGGTTATGGCGTAAACGGATACGGCTACCGTAATAACCAGGTACTAATATCCCAATTAGGCTATCCGGGGGGGCTGGATAAAAGCAATTTGCAAATGCGCACGGAGTCTCAAGGATATGTGAGCGCTGTTGATTCAAATAATACCGTTATTGGCTCGCTACAGAACGGAGGATCCAGTGGCGGGCCGTGGCTAGTAAATTTGGGAATGGCACCGTCACTTAGCGGCATTAGCTTTGGTTCGGCAGCCAGCTACAATATAGTTGTGGGTGTCACCAGTTGGGGCTGGGGGAACGGACAACAGCAGCAAGGTGCCAGCTCCTTTACCAGTGACAATATCTTGCCCCTCGTAAGTTTAGCCTGCAAAGACTTCCCTAGTTCTTGCTGAGCATATATCAAATGCCCAGAATAAATGGGGTCTGTAAGATGCGGTGAACAAAGTGATTCTTATTGTTCACGAGACAGTCTTCGCCAACCCGTAAGAGGGGGAGAGCGAAAGAGACTGTGAAAGAATTAACGTAAGCTTGCTCATAGGCGTGAAAAAACATGTTTTTTCACGCCAGTCTCTTTTTAAAACAAAGGCTTACGAAAATAAAAAACACCTTTTTGTGAGTATTTGAAATGCTTTCACAGTCTCGCTCGCTAATTCCTACACCATTGTCGGTAATCCCAGCGCGTGCCAGTTGTAAACTTGGGTTTGTCGCTTAGTCCAGCCTATGCACTATTTTATGGGTAGGTTTGGGTAATTGGCGGTCACGATTAAACGGGGGCGGTTCGTGGTTGGGCAAGACATCATCAGGAAACTCGTTAAGCCAAAATGCACGGTAATTTTCGTCAGCATAATATTTCAGGTACAGCTCGGTATCGGCTTCGCTACCGCTACCAACCAAGTCAATGTGACAGTTCAGGTTCATCATATCTTTTGATTGAAAAACCGTTTCTTCGCGTAAAACCTCCTCATAAAGCAAGGTGTATAGTTCACGGTCACTCAAATGGTCAGTATTCTCCAAGTAGATCGCCAGTAAGGAAAGCGCGTTTATGACTTCCCCTAATTTGGCACTGAGTTCTGTCTCTGACAGCTCGTTTGCGGACGGTAAAGAAATACCCGATTCCACTAAAATTTTAAAGGGTTGCTGGTATTTAGCGTTCTCAAACGCTTCAACGTAATTTTTGAACTGTTCTGCGGTTTCTTTGGGGCAGTCGTCAGATATTTCAAAATTTAGTAACTATTCAGAGCGACTTCTAATAAGTCAAATTTACCGTAGGCTGAGCGGAGTCGAAGCCGGTTTGTTCGCTTCGACTCCGCTCAGCGAACGGCTGTTGTGCCCCGGATGCTGAATAGTTACAAAATTTATTTCATTATTTTTAGTTGTCATTTGGGTGCCTTAACGGGTGAAAGTATCGCTACTCGCCATAAGAAGCATGGGCAGAATACTAGGTTGGGTTGGCGATAGACCAAGCCAACAAAAAACGCAGTGTAGTTGAGGTTTGGGATTGCTTGGGTTGCCCAAAAGCGTGGCAAGCCAAGCAACCCGGCTTTCACAGTCCCGAACAGCAAGCCACCCTTAGCGCGGATAGGCATGATGCAAAATCGCCTTATGGGTTAAGTTAGGCCGTATGCGATATTGCCAGACCCGATCCCAATTTACTACCTTTTAATAGATGTAGAATCAAATCATTGGCACGATACAAAAGAATTTCATCAATGTTTAAGTATCATACATTATCTTACTATCGTATCAGTTGAATAGAAACACCAATATCCAACTGTTGCCATACTTTATCAGCCGTTAAAACAG
>JABFST010000444.1 GCA_013140465.1 Methylococcaceae bacterium | reverse complement strand
CGCGGCAACCGCCAGTATGTCAGTGTCGGCAATCTCAATAACGATGACCGAGTGTCGCTGATATTAATGGATTATGCCCATAAACGGCGGCTAAAAATTTGGGGGCATGTGCGCATGATCCACGACACTGATGAACCCGAACTGCTCGCGCAATTGGAAATCCCCAGCTATCGGGCGCGGGTGGAACGCGGCATGGTCATCACAGTTGCGGCTTTCGATTGGAATTGCCCGCAGCACATCACGCCCCGCTACAGCAAAACCGAGCTTGAGCAACTGCTTGCGCCCTTGCGGGCAGAGATTGAGGTGTTAAAATCGCAATTGGCAGCAGTGAAGTAATAATCACTTGCAACTCTCTTCTTTTTACAGGAGCAAATATGATTACGCTATACGAATTCGCCTTGTCCGGCAATTGCCACAAGGTGCGTCTGATGCTGTCATTATTAAATCTCGACTACCAAAGCGTGGCAGTCAATGGTAAAGAACGGCAACAAAAAACCCCGGCGTTTTTAGCCCTAAACCCGTTCGGACAAGTCCCGGTGTTAGCCGATGGCAAGACTGTTGTGCGCGATAGCCATGCGATTTTAGTGTATTTGGCTAAAAAATACGGCGCGGACCACTGGCTGCCCAGCGATGCCGAAAATCTGGCGGCGGTCAGCAGTTGGTTAATGACCGCCGCCAACGAAGTGGCTAACGGCCCTAATCGGCTACGCTTATATTATAAATTTGGTCGCGCCATCAACCTGAAAGATGCCGAGTTGTGCACCTCCAACCTGTTGGCTATCTTAAACACGCATTTAAGCACTACACCTTGGCTGGCGACGGAACAAATCACCATCGCCGACCTAGCGGTATATCCGTATATTGCCCTAGCTCCTGAAGGCAACATCGACCTCGCGCTTTATCCCGCCATTATCAGTTGGCGACAGCGCATCCAATCCCTGCCCGCTTATGTTGACATGCCGGGCATTTGGCGCGTAGCGCCCTAACAGCACTATAACGAGGAACACATCATGTCCACCACACCCGAAACACGCCCGCCGTTGCCCCCCTTTACCCGCGAAACCGCCGCACAAAAAGTGCGCATGGCTGAAAACGCTTGGAATATCGGCGACCCCGAACGCGTAGCCTTAGCTTATAGCGTTGATAGCCAATGGCGTAACCGCGCCGAATTCCCCCAAGGCCGCGCTGAGATTATCGAATTTTTACGGCGCAAATGGGCCAAAGAATTGGACTATCGGCTGATTAAAGAACTATGGGCTTATACCGACAACCATATCGCCGTGCGCTTTGCTTATGAATGGCATGATGCGCAAGGCCAATGGTACCGTTCTTACGGCAATGAGAATTGGGAGTTTGACGGACTCGGCTTGATGCAGCGGCGTTATGCCAGCATCAATGACCTGCCGATTGCGGAATCGGCACGCAAATTCGACTGGCCCAAAGGCATCAGACCCGACGATTACCCTAGCTTAAGCGAACTGGGGCTTTAATTATTGCCGCTGTTCCACTATGCTTAGCCTTTACCCCGCAACTAGGTGTAGGCAATGACGATTAAAGATTGGTTGGCTGAAGACCGCCCCCGGGAAAAGCTCTTGCAGCGCGGCCCCGCCGCGTTGACGGATGCCGAGTTGTTGGCCATTTTTTTACGCACTGGCACGCACGGCAAGTCAGCCGTCGATTTGGCGCGGGATTTGTTGGCGGATTTTGGCTCCTTAAAAGCGTTGCTTGATGCCGACGAGCAGCGCTTTTGCCAGGCCAATGGCTTGGGGCAAGCCAAATACGCGCAATTGCAAGCCGTGCTGGAAATGGCGAAACGGCATTTTAAAGAAATCTTACAGCGCGGCAGCGCCCTCACCAGCCCCGACATGACGCGGGCTTATCTCAGCGCACAATTGCGCGGTTACAGCTATGAAGTCTTTGCCTGTCTGTTTCTGGACAACCAGCACCGTGTTATCCAACTCGAAGAACTGTTTCGCGGCACTATAGACGGCGCGAGCGTGTATCCTAGGGAAGTCGTCAAACAGGCGTTGTTCCATAATGCCGCCGCCGTCATTTTTGCCCACAACCATCCTTCGGGCATTGCCGAACCCAGCCAAGCCGACCAACACATCACCGAAAAACTCAAACAAGCCTTGGCCTTGTTCGATATACGCGTGCTGGATCATTTTATAATTGGGGATGGAATGCCGTATTCGTTTGCCGAACATGGCTTGATTTAAACTGGAAGTGCGGGCTAATGCCCTGATGGGATACGCTTTGGAGTGGGCTAAGCCCTGAGGGGATCAAAAACTCCCCCCCGCAAAGTAGGTGTACGAGGGGGCAGTTTGTTACTTACCTGAAATTTGTGAAGCTGTGCTGTTATTTGAGGTATGTCTTTTCTCAATTTTAGAGAATGTTTCTGTTTGAAGTGCGGCAACTGCGCCACTTTCCAAATGCTTAGTTTCGTCTTTTTTCAACATAACAACTAAAAGGACAATTGCAGCGATGCTAACGCCAACGATTACCCAGGTATTGTCTTTTTCTGTTTCTTCAGCCATTTTAAAATCCTCTATAGTTATTAATATTTATTTTCCCCCTCTCCTCAAGGGGCAACTCAAAAATAAACTTTTTTTGAATTGGTTGTTGAATTATCTTTGAACAACGGGGTAATTTTTATCATGAGACTGTGTGTTGTGTCAAAGCTATAAATAAAAAAACGTTAGAATGGCATGAAATATTTTCCCAAAAGGCCGATTTTGTAGCGTAACGGCGTGTTTTCATAAATCCTAAGCCACTGATAATTAATGGCATATTGCCTACCTTCAAAAATTGTTGCCCAGCACGGTAGCAACACATTTTTAGTCAAGTAAGGCGGATTTTTAGGGGCGTGTTTGCCTCATTTCATAACAGCAAAGCTAAGTGTTTTTTACCAAAAAAACTTAGCTTAGGCTCTAATCCATGTGTTTTTTGTGGTTATGCCAACACCCGCCGTTAAGGCCGCAGATGTTATACAATAGCTCCCCTGTTTTGTTACAAGATTTGCTGACCTTGAATGAATACCAAAAAAAAATTGCTCCGCTCTGATATACGTTACGAATGTGGTGACAGCGCCTATGAACAAGGCCGCAGCTATGCCGAACACAACCAAGTCGTGGCACTGGTCGTGCGCCAAGAAGCGGGGCATTGGACACAGCTGACGGCAACTGTTGATGGCGGCGCAAACCAACTGCACCAGCAAAACATCCGCATCCTGTGGAACGCCGATTTCAGTGCCGCCCAAATCCGTGGCAATTGCTCGTGCAAAGAAGCCTACAACTGCAAACATGTGGCAGCCGCCTGCCTGCATTACCAAAGCACCAAGCAAACTAAAGCCCAAACCACCGACCTAGAATGCCTAGAGTGGCTGGACAACCTCAACAAGCCCTTGACCAAAACCCATGACATCTACAAAGACTTTCTGGTCTATATCCTAAAAGCGGGCAGCACACCGTACAATTGCACGGTCGAGTTTATGATTACCAAAGCCCTTAAAACAGGGCGTTTAAGCAAAGCCCGAAAAATCAATTTCAACACCCTGCGCTATGGCTATTCCTACACCAGCCACAGCAACCCGCTAGACGAAGAAATTGAAAAATTGATTTTTGCCTTAGGCACGCATAAAGGCGAGCCCCTGCTTAGCGGCGCAATAGGCTCCATTGCCTTGGCAAAACTGGTGCAAACAGGGCGTTTATTTTGGGAAAGCATAGACAATCCAGTGATAAGCTTAGGCGCACCACGCAACTTAGCGTTTAGCTGGCAACAGGAAAACACTGCCGACTACCATTTGTCCATCAGCGTACAATCTGCTGCCAAACTGTTATTGACTGATCCTCCGCAATATTTGGACACGGTGCTAGGCACACTGGGCAAATTCAACGCGCCGATACCCAACACCGAAACCTTGGCCAAAATTCTGGCGATTCCGCACATTCCCGCCGAACATGCCGACGAATTCAGTTTTAAATTAACCGTTGAACACCCCGAACTGCATTTGCCCGCCCCCAGACAAATCGAACTGAGCGAACAAGACGGGCTGACACCCATCCCCCACTTAACCTTGCTGGGCTTACAACGGCCTTTGCAGCCCTACGCGCATGTCCTGGCCTTAAGCTTCGATTACGGTGGCTGGACTTTGCCCGCGACCAGCACCGATACCGAATACAGCACCGTAAAAGCCGAATCGGGCTATGTGCGCATCCAACGCGCCCCCGACACCGAACGCCTAGCCCTGCACTTGCTGGCACAACTGGGCTTTACACCAACCGCCGACCCAGCCAACCCTTACGGTTTATTATTGGCCAGCAACGACTACAACCAACATCCGCACATCAGCAATTGGCAACATTTTGTCGAATACAGCCTAGCCGATTTGGCGCAAACAGGCTGGCTCATCGACATCCTAGACAGCTTTAAGCTTAACTTCCAATACGCGGAAAGCTTTGCCGCCGACATAGGCGAGAGCCAAAATGATTGGTTTGAAATGCAGTTTAATGTGGACATCGACGGCAAGGCTTATCCCTTATTGCCGTTAATCATGCCCATACTGGAAACCTACGACCCCGAAAACCTGCCCGACACCCTTAACCTATACCTAGGCGACCACAGTTACCTCAGCATCGCCAGCGACAAAATCCAGCCCATCATCGCCGTGTTGCTGGAGCTGTTTAACACCAGCCAAATCAACCCCGACGGCACGCTCAAGCTATCGCGCTTTAATGCCGCCAGCCTTGCCGACCTTGAAACCCATAGCTACGGCTTGTTTTCCCTAAACGGCGGGCAACAACTGCGGGCCTTAGGGCAACAGCTAAAAAACTTTGCCGGCATCCAATCAGTCGCCCTGCCCGACAACTTTTATGCCGAGCTGCGCCCTTACCAACAACAAGGGCTTAATTGGTTACAGTTTTTGCGCGAATATCAATTTGGCGGCATCTTGGCAGACGACATGGGCTTAGGCAAAACCGTACAAACCCTCGCGCACTTATTGCTGGAAAAACAAAGCGGGCGCATGACCCAGCCGTGCCTGATAATTGCCCCCACCAGCCTGATGAGTAACTGGCGGCGCGAAGCCGCACGCTTTACGCCCGGGCTGACCGTACTCATCCTGCAAGGTGCCGAACGCAAACAACTGTTTGCCAAAATCAACGACTACGACCTCGTGCTGACCACCTACCCGCTGTTGCCCAGGGACGAAGAAACCCTGCTTAAGCACGATTACCACTACTTGGTATTGGACGAAGCCCAAACCATCAAAAATCCGGCCTCGCTGGCATCGCAAGTAGTGCGCCGCATCAATGCCAAGCATCGGCTATGCCTGACTGGCACGCCGATGGAAAACCATCTGGGTGAACTTTGGGCGCAATTTGATTTCCTGATGCCCGGCTTTTTGGGCAACAGCGCACATTTCAAAAAAAACTACCGCACGCCTATAGAAATGTTTGGCGAAACTGGAAAAAAATTACGCTTGTCGCAACGGCTCGCACCGTTTATGTTGCGGCGCACCAAACACGATGTCGCCAGCGAATTACCGCCAAAAACCGAAATCCTGCGCACCGTGCCGCTCTACCCCAAACAAGCGGCCTTGTACGAAAGCATCCGCCTGACGATGGAAAAGCGGGTGCGCGATGCCATCGCCGAAAAAGGCTTGGCGGGCAGCCATATCACCATCCTCGATGCCTTGCTCAAGCTGCGCCAAACTTGCTGTGACCCGCGCACACTGGCCCTGAAAGAAGCCCAAAAAGTCACCGCCTCGGCCAAGCTGGACTTGCTGATGGCATTATTGCCCGAACAACTCGAAGAAGGGCGGCGCATCTTGGTTTTTTCCCAATTTACGCGCATGATTGCGCTCATCGAAACCGAACTCAACGCGCGCCATATCCCTTACAGCAAGCTGACCGGACAAACCCGCAAACGCGACGAAGCCATAGAACGTTTTAAAAGCGGTGCCGCCAATGTGTTCCTCATCAGCCTAAAAGCAGGCGGTGTCGGCTTAAACCTAACCGAAGCGGATACCGTCATCATCTATGACCCGTGGTGGAATCCTGCCGCCGAAAGCCAAGCCGCAGACCGCGCACACCGCATAGGTCAAGACAAGCCCGTGTTTGTGTACAAGCTGATTACCGAAAACACCGTGGAAGAAAAAATTATCGCGATGCAGGACAGAAAACGTGCCTTGGCGGACAGCATTTATAAAGACAATGACAAAGAACAGCCCTTATCGCTGACTGCCGACGATTTGACCGCCTTATTTGAACCTTTATAGCGGAAAAGGCTCTCTATGCCCAATAGCGCACCAGCCTTGGCGGGCTAGCTTATGTAACCCAAACACACACCGCGCACTGGACACCCTCCCGTGCCTAACCCAACCGCCCAAACAGCCTATGCCCAGATCACCCAGCTCCCGAATAATACGCATCACCTGCATTATGTTCATGGCGGCCTCACTTTCCGGCTGTATGTATTGGTGGCGTGCTTACCAAACCTATCAGCAAATGGGTGAATTTGACCGCTATTTTACCGTGGCCAGCGGCGACAGCTTTACCCTTAACTTTAAAGAACCGATCTTATACAGCAAAGACTTCGTGTCCTTGGCACGGCTCTACGCCAGCGAAGATGACCTTACGCCAGAAGGCCGGCGCTGGCGTTATTGGTTCCGAAAAGTGGACGGCAACAACAAACTGCTCGTCCCGCAAATCAAGTTTTATTCGGATCTGACCTTCAACAAAGACAGCCGCATCACCTCGTGGTCATTTTCATCACTGTTTTTGCAAATCGCCCCGCCCCAATTCTTGGAAGTGTCGCTGCGTTCCTTAGGCGGTGCAAAAATTGACAAAGAACGCCAGCAACTTCGCGCCAACAGCGAGCTAATAGAAAAAATCAGCGCCGACTTGCCCAAAAAAGCCAGCGTGATTGCCCAATTAGGCCGCCCTTTAGCCATCAAAGACAACGGCGACATCGAAATTTACCAATACCATTTTATGCTGGACACCCACCATATCGACAAAGGCTACGAAGACCGCGCCATCAGCGATGTACAGCTTAGCTTCGACAAAAAAACCAGCGAACTGGTCCGCATGAGTGGTCGTTTTGCCGGCCTTAAAGTCGCCATCAACTACCGCAAATTCCTGACCGAACCGACGGATTAAGCGTAGCTGACCACCATGCTCAACATCATCTGGACTGGCTTTTTCCTGATCGCATGTGTCACCGCTGGGTTTAAGCTCATAGTGCAGGGCGACCAGCAAGTGTTTGCCGACATCATGACCGCCCTGTTTAGCCTGTCCAAATCGGCGTTTGAAATTGCACTAGGCTTAACCGGGGTGTTGTCCCTGTGGCTGGGCATTATGAAAATAGGCGAGCAAAGCGGTTTCATCCATTTATTAACGCGTGGGCTAACCCCGCTGTTTAGCCGCCTGATGCCCGACGTACCTGCCGGACATCCGGCCTTGGCGGCGATAGTCATGAACATTTCCGCCAACGCCCTAGGGCTGGACAACGCCGCCACGCCTATGGGCATCAAGGCCATGCAAGAACTGCAAACCCTCAACCCACACCCGGACACCGCCAGCAACGCGCAAATATTGTTTTTGGTCATCAATACCTCGGGAGTGACGCTGTTTCCTGTCACCATTTTCACCTACCGCGCCCAACTCGGGGCCGCCAACCCCACCGATGTGTTCATCCCCATCCTGATCGCCACTTATATGTCCACCTTATTTGGCCTGTTGGCAGTGGCTTGGGTCCAAAAAATCAATCTGCTGGATAAAGTCGTGCTGGCTTATTTGGGCGGCTTTAGCCTAGTCGTTGGCGGCTTGGTGGCGTATTTTGCGGGCTTGCCGCAAGCCGACATGCTCCAACAATCCGCCCTCGCCAGCAATGTCATCTTATTTGGCTTGGTGATTAGCTTTATCGCGGGCGCGGCCTACCAAGGCATCAACGCTTACGATGCCTTTATTACCGGGGCCAAGGAAGGCTTTCAGACCGCCACACTGATTATCCCTTACTTGGTTGCAATGCTGGTCGCGATTGGCGTGTTTAGGGCCAGTGGCGCATTGGAGTTATTGGCGGATGGCGCACGCGCACTGGTGCATTACTGCAATCTGGACGAGCGTTTTGTCGATGCCTTGCCGACGGCACTGATGAAACCGTTCAGCGGCAGCGGCGCCCGCGCGATGATGATAGACACCCTAAAAACCCACGGCGCCGATTCGTTTGCCGGACGCTTGGCCTCGATAGTGCAAGGCAGCACCGAAACCACTTTCTATGTGCTGGCGATATACTTTGGCGCTGTCGGCATCAAACGTATTCGCCATGCCGCCGCCTGTGGGATAATAGCGGATTTTGCCGGCATTACCGCCGCCATTGTTGTCGCTTATTGGTTCTTTGGATGATTCATGAAAGTTCACCTTAAAACACTGGGCTGCCGTTTAAACGAAGCCGAACTCGAAACCTGGGCCGTCGCCTTCCAGCAAGCGGGCCACCAAATCACGCGTGCCGCCGAGGCCGCCCAGCTGATTGTGCTAAATTCCTGCGCCGTCACCCAAGATGCCGCGCGTAAATCCCGCCAACTGATACGCCGCATCCACCGCGACAACCCGCACGCCAAACTGGTGGTCAGCGGTTGCTATGCCACGCTCAAGCCCGACGAAGCCGCCGCCTTAATGGGCGTAGACTTAGTGGTCAGCAACCAAGACAAAGACCAGTTAGTCGCCAAAACCCTCAGCGAACTGGACATGGACACCATGCCGGACTTGTCGTCTGAACCTGCCGCCAGCTCGCTGTTTACGCGCGGACGCCAACGCGCGTTTATTAAAGTGCAAGACGGCTGCCGCTACCGCTGCACGTTTTGCATCGTCACCGTCGCACGCGGCGAAGAAGTCAGCCGCCCTATCGCCGCTGTCATAGACGAAATCAACACCCTGCACCAACAAGGCATCACCGAAGTGATACTCACTGGCGTGCACTTAGGCGGTTATGGCAGCGACACAGGCCACAGCTTAACGGATTTGGTCACGGCGATTTTGGCGCAAACCCGCATACCCCGGCTGCGCTTAGGCTCTTTAGAGCCGTGGGAATTACCCGCAGATTTTTTTACCCTATTCCACAACCCCAGGTTAATGCCACATTTGCACCTGCCTTTGCAAAGCGGCTCTGACACGGTGCTACGGCGCATGGCAAGACGTTGTAAAACGGCAGAATTTGCC
>JABFST010000443.1 GCA_013140465.1 Methylococcaceae bacterium | reverse complement strand
ATAGCCGTGGTTTTTTTAGCACCTTGCTGGGCAAGGAATCGTTGCTGGGCTTTAAGCAAGTGGAAGTGGAAAACCAGATACAAGCGTATCAGGATAAGCTAGTGTCGTTGCGATATTTAAAACAAGCCGCTGCGCCAGCAGCACCGAGTGCCAATCAAGCTGAAAACGCCCCCGCCGAAGCGGGCAACCAAGCCCAATAAAAACGCCCGCACGCTAAGGGTTTAGCCCTTGGCGTGTCCGTGCATGGCCTAGTTAAGGCCATTAGTCCACATGTTTGTCGGTAAAATAAACCGCACCATCCATCTCGCTGATACGCAGGGCTTGTAGCTTTTGCCCATAACAAACGGGGCTTAGGCAAGTGCCTGTGGTCGGGTCAAAGACAAAGCCGTGCATTGAGCAGCGCAGGAATTTTAAGCTGTCATCAAAAATGGCGTCTTGTTCACAATTAAGGGGTTTTTGCATGTGCATACAGCGGTTGATGTAGGCATAGGCGTGTCCGTCGAAAATAAACACCACTGCCGTATCGGCTTGGTTTTTGTACTGTATTGGCATGGCCAAATATTGTATGGCTTCAAGTTCTGCGCGAGTGCATATGGGTTTAGGTGGCTTAGGCATGGTCGGCTGGATAGTCTAGGTGTTAAGCGGGAAGGTTGAGGGCGTAGCGGTAGCTGCGGTAAAGAAAAAATTGGGCGCCAAAAATCAGGTTAGCCATTAATAAGTGGATAGGCTGGGCTATCGGCGGTACGTCTAGGCGGTCTAACGCCATGCCCGCCAATATAGCTGTGATGACTAAACTGGCTAAGGCCAAGCCAGTGCGGAACAACAGGCTTTGCGTGCCGACGGCTTGATAAAGCCGCCATACTAACCAAAGGTTGGTAAATAAGATCAGCGAAGAAAACGAACGGTGTATGTAGAAAATAATAGGGAAGTCGTCGCGCCAAAATTGCCGTTCGATATGGGCTTGGGCGATGACATCAACGGCTTCCCGGACTTGAGTACCCATTGCAACTTGGGTTAAGGTCATCAACATGGCGATGAGCAGCACAGTGTTAAATTTGGGCGGCAACAGGCTGGCATCAAGTTGGCTAAGGCTGTCGCGTTGTGAGCGTGCCAAGGTGTAAATCAGTAGGGCGACTATCAGCAAGGCGATGAGCATGTGCAAGGTAATCATCACAGGCTTTAGATTGCTGGCAACAACACTGGAACCTAGCCAGCCCTGAAAGCCGACTAACAAAAAGCTGCCGACGGACAAGTAGAAGATGGGTTTGTCGGTGCTAAGGTAAATCCGCGAGGACCAGGCGACTAAGAAAATTAAGATGCCCAAACTCGCGCCGATCAGGCGGTTGGTGTATTCCGTCCAGGTTTTTACAGGGTTAAATTGGGTGTTTTCGTAGCCGCGTTGGGCGTAAATATCATGGTAATTGGATGGCAATTGCGCTTCATTGGTAGGTGGTATCCATTGTCCGAAGCAAGTGGGCCAGTCAGGGCAGCCCATGCCCGCGCCCGATGCACGGACTATGCCGCCAGCCAAGATCACGCAATAGACGGTGATGATGGTGATAATGCCGAGGCGACGAAAATATCTGATGGCTTCAGGGTTCATAAGGTGTGCTCGGGCAGTAAGGTGATGGGGCTAGGTGGCAGATCGTCCAAGCTAAGTTGGGGCGATTCTTGTTCCGTTGCAGACAACACGACCAACAATAGGCAACGCTGTTGGTCCGGCGCTAAGGCCGCTTGCAGGACTTTACCGACCACGGTGTTGGTCTCGCCAGTAGGGGTTACAATCGCGCTGTTGGCGGCGGGCAATGCCGTGTTAGAGCATTGCGCCAAGTATAAGGCGCGTTTGGCTTTGCCTAGATAATGGGTACGCGCGACAATTTCTTGGCCCGTGTAACAGCCTTTGTTGTAGCTGATGCCGCCCAGTTCGTCTAAATTAAGCATTTGCGGGATAAATTCTTCACTGGTTTCTGGGCTAAGCCACGGCAATCCAGACAGTATGTCCTGATAATGCCAGTGTGATGAGCTAGTGGGGATTGCGTGTTGCTGGCGTTGCTGATCCCAATAGGCAATGCTGGGTTCGGCATCGGCGATAACCAGATAGCGTTGTTCGGTACGGCTGACTTTGATGCGGATCAGTCCGTCTTGTTGTTCGGTGGCAAAAAGCGGGGACGTGTCGGCAATCTGGGAATGTAAGCCAATGAGGCACAGGCGGTCGGTGTTATCCGTTAGAGTCACAGCTGACCTTAGCACATACATTTGCAGCCGTTTATGCAGCGTAGGCAACAGTGTTTTGGGCAGCAGCAAGTGAAAAACTGCGCCACTTTTTATCACTATAAAGGTGCTGATGACGCGGCCTTTAGCTGTGCATAGTGCGCCTATACTGCTTTGGTTTTCACTTATGTCTTTGATGTTGCAAGTGATTTGTCCTTGCAATAAGGTTGCGGCATCGTTGCCGCCCACCGTTAATACGGCTAGGTGTACGGGGGCAAAAAGACGGGCTTGTGGGCTGTCTGCTGCTGGCGGGAAATCGGTGTCGGTCAGCGTAATGGTGGCCTGTTGGCTAAGCAAAAATGTGTTCCAGAGCGGGTTCATGGCTAAGCTAAATGGATGGTGGGGTAGGGGATAGCTGTGATTATATAGCAACAGCGGGCAGGTGGCGAAATTTGGCGGGTAGGTTAAGCGGGTTGCCATTGCCGATAGGGTTTGCCGTCAAATGTCAGGGGCAAGGATTAAGGCAAAAAAAACCACCCGAAGCGAGACTTGGGTGGTTTTTGTTTTAGTCAAGCAGTACCAGTCAAGCAGTGGCTGTGGCAGATTCGTCAGCGGCTGCTTTTTTAGCGATATATTTGCCTACGGCATAGTAAGTGCCCCAGCCAATTAAAGCACCGCCCACGACGGCGACGCTAACTGGATGAGCCAAAACCAAAGTTTTGGCGGCAGTGCCGATGGCAGCTAAAGTGCCTTTTGATGTTGCAACAACTTCGTTTTCCATTATGCGATCCTCTAAAGCAGATTAAATGAGTGCCCATTATCAATGCGGGTCTTAATCTGAGTCAAGCAAGTACGCAGATCAAATGCAGCCGCATTTTGGCCTATGGTTAAAAAGCTTTAGTTTGTGCGCCCTAACGCCTTAGAATGGGGGTTTATGGGTAACAAAAAGTAGGTTGAGGGTGTCGAAATTAACAACAAGCAATCATAGTTCGGATAGTGCGGGCTTGCGCTATGTCTATCCGGTCATTTCCCGAAGATTGGGCGGATTGTCTATAGGCATTAACTTTAATACCAATAATGCCTGCAATTGGCGGTGCATTTATTGCCAAGTTCCTAACCTACAAATCGGCGTAGCCCCGCCTATGGATTTTGAGTTGTTGGCAGAAGAGCTGCGCATATTTTTGGACGATGTGTTGCACGGGGATTTTTACCAGCGTTTTCAGGTGGAAGAATCCCAGCGCGTGATTAAGGACATTGCGATTGCGGGTAATGGCGAACCGACGAGTTTAACGGATTTTGCCCAAGCGGTGAGTTTGGTGGGGCAGGTTGCCACCCAAGCCGGGGTGTTGCCGGGCTGCCGTTATGTGTTGATTAGCAATGGCAGTTTAATACACCAAACCCAAGTGCAAGCAGGTTTGCAGGTGTTGGATGCGTTCGGCGGCGAGCTTTGGTATAAGCTGGACAGCGCGACTGTAGCAGGGCGTAGGCTGATAAACAATACGCGCCAGCCCGCAAAAGCCAGTTTGGATAATTTGTTGTTGGCGGCTAGCTTGTGTCCGACCAAAATCCAGACGTGCTTGGTTGATGTTGATAAACGTGGCCTGTCACCCCAAGAAAAAGCCGCTTATCTGGGTGTGTTGAAGCGTGTTAAGGACATGGCTAGCCCGATACAAGAAGTGCTGTTATACACAATTGCGAGGCCATCATTACAACCCGAAGCACCGCGTTTGGCCCCAATGGGGGCAGGGGTTTTGGCAGAGTTTGCAGAAGACATCCGCCGTTTAGGGTATACCGTTTCAGTCAGTATTTGATTTGCCAGCAGTTTTTAGTGTTGTGCTAGCACTGCGGCTATTTGTCACATTAGGCGTAATCGCCAAATAATAGCTTGTTAAATGTTTTATATGCACTTACAATGCCGCGTTCATTCAAAGTGCGAATGTGGCGAAATTGGTAGACGCGCTGGTTTTAGGTACCAGTTGTTAACGCAGTGTGGGTTCGAGTCCCTCCATTCGCACCACCTACTCTACAAAGCAAGATAAGTTAATGTCTTGCTTTTCTGTTATTTTAAGCCGGCTATCGGTATCCTAAAAAATTCTTCTATAAATAATGTGAGGTAAAGAAATGCAAGTTTCTGTCGAAAAGACATCAGAATTAAGCCGAAAAATGACTGTGATCGTGCCGGAAGCCGTTGTTCAAGAAAAAATGGCGGCGCGTCTAAAGTCGTTGGCGCGTAATGCTAAGGTTGATGGTTTTCGTCCAGGTAAAGTGCCTGCCCATGTTGTGAAGAAATTGTTTGGTGAGCGGGTGCGTGGTGAAATTGCTGGCGACCTGATTAAAGATACTTATTATTCCGCACTTAAAGAACAAGATTTAAATCCGGCAGGACACCCGCACATAGAATCTTTAGACGAATCAGAAGGTTTTAAGTACACGGCTGTGTTTGAAGTATATCCCGAAGTGTCGTTGGAAGGCGTTAGTGCTTTGGAAGTCGTGCGCCCTGTGTCTGCTGTCACTGACGAAGACGTTGAGGTGATGATCCAAAAGTTAAGGCAACAACGCCAAACTTGGCAAGCAGTTGACCGTGCGTCACAAACAGGCGACCGCGTCACTATCGGTTTTACTGGCACATCAGAAGATGAAAATTTCACCGATGGCAGGGTCGAAGACTATGTCGTAGTCTGTGGCGAAAACAAAATGATCCCAGGCTTTGAAGACAATCTGCTGGGCTTGGCGGTAGGCGATAATAAAACGTTTACCCTGAATTTCCCCGAAGATTACGGCAATGAAAAATTGGCAGGTAAGGCGGCTGAGTTTGCCGTGGATGTCACCACGGTTGAAGAACCTGTGCTGCCAGAAATTGATGAAGAGTTCGTTAAGGCTTACGGCATTGAAGAAGGTTTTGTAGGCTCATTCCAAGACGACGTGCGTGCGAACATGGAACGTGAGCTGGACACCGCGTTGCGTGCGAAATTAAAAACGGCGGTCATGGATGCCTTATATGCAACTATTCCATTGACTGTACCCAATTCTTTGGTTGATGCAGAAGTTGAAGAATTGATGAAACCGTATTTCGAAACCGCCAAACGCCAAAAAATGAAGCTGGATGATTTACAACTCCCCAGAGACATGTTTGAGGAGCAAGCCAAGCGCCGTGTGGCCTTAGGCTTGATTTTAGGTGAAGTTATCCAAAAAAATGCTATTCAATTGGATAATGATAGGGTACGCTCTACCATAGAGGATATGGCGAAAAGTTACGAACGTCCTTATGACGTGATTGATTGGTATTACGCTGATGCAAAGCGTCTTAATGATGTGCAACAAATGGTATTAGAAGACCAAGTGGTCGAATGGTTGGTTTCTCAGGCTAAAGTCACTGAGGAAACATTAAGTTTTAGCGATGCTATGGATAGGCAGCAAGCATAAGGGTTGACAATGTATAAACATGTAATGGTGGATCAGGCGCGTGCTTTACAAGCGGCTGGTGGTTTGGTGCCTATGGTCATCGAACAGACCGCGAGAGGCGAGCGTTCGTTTGACATTTATTCTAGGTTGTTAAAAGAACGGGTGATTTTTTTAGTCGGTCAAGTCGAAGACTATATGGCTAACTTAGTGGTGGCCCAGTTGCTGTTTCTGGAATCAGAAAATCCAGACAAAGACATCCATCTTTATATCAATTCCCCTGGCGGATCAGTTACGGCGGGTATGTCGATTTATGACACCATGCAGTTTATCAAGCCTGATGTCAGCACCTTATGTATCGGTCAAGCCGCCAGCATGGGCGCATTATTATTGACGGGTGGGGCTAGCGGCAAACGCTATTGTTTACCCCATTCACGCATGATGATCCACCAACCGTTGGGTGGTTTTCAAGGCCAGGCATCTGATTTTGACATCCATGCCCGAGAAATCTTGTCTATTAGGGACAAACTTAACAAAGTGTTGGCTTTTCATACCGGCCAACCCTTAGAAAAAGTGCAGTTAGACACCGACAGGGACAACTTTTTAAGCGCAAACGATGCGGTCAGTTATGGATTGATTGATAAAGTTTTGACCAATAGGGCAACGGGTTCTGACCAATAACGGTCAGTATTCTTTTAGTATTTCGGCAAGGCTTAGGGGCAGTGCCGAAGATGGAAACATCGCGGATGTTTGCAAGGGGCTGATTTATGAGTAATGACAAAAGCGGCAGAGACGACGACAAATTACTGTATTGTTCTTTTTGTGGTAAAAGCCAGCACGAAGTAAGAAAACTGATTGCTGGGCCGTCGGTTTATGTTTGTGACGAGTGCGTAGAGTTGTGCAACGACATCATTAAAGATGAGTTGCAAGAAGACGCTTCCTCTTTTAGCGGCAATGAACTGCCTAAGCCTAGGGAAATTAAGGAAGAGCTAGACGATTATGTGATAGGCCAAGAGCGTGCCAAAAAAATTCTGGCGGTCGCGGTTTATAACCACTATAAGCGCTTGCGTAGCAGCAAGAATAAAAAAGACTCTGTCGAATTGGCAAAAAGTAATATTTTGCTGATAGGCCCTACCGGTTCTGGCAAAACGTTGTTGGCTGAAACCTTGGCGCGCCTATTGAATGTGCCGTTTACGATTGCCGATGCGACTACGCTGACCGAAGCGGGTTATGTTGGTGAGGATGTTGAGAACATTATCCAGAAAATTCTGCAAAAATGTGATTATGACGTTGAAAAAGCAGAAACGGGTATTGTTTACATCGATGAGATAGACAAAATCTCCAGGAAATCGGATAACCCATCAATTACGCGTGACGTGTCCGGCGAAGGTGTCCAGCAAGCCTTATTAAAGCTTATTGAAGGCACTATTGCTTCGGTGCCGCCGCAAGGTGGGCGCAAACATCCGCAAGGCGATTATTTGCAAGTCAACACGGCTAATATTTTGTTTATTGTCGGCGGTGCCTTTGCGGGCTTGGATCGCGTGATTAAGGCCCGTTCCGAAAAAGGCGGCATTGGTTTTTCTGCCGATGTAAAATCGAAAGATGAGTCCAAAAATATCGGCGAATTGTTTGCCGAAGTTGAATCAGAAGATTTGATCAAATACGGTTTGATTCCTGAGTTTGTCGGTCGTTTGCCGATTATTGCCACGTTGGAAGAATTGGACGAAAAGGCGTTAGTGCAGATTTTGACCGAGCCTAAAAACGCCCTCACCAAGCAATACAAACATTTGTTTGAAATGGAAGGCGCGGAGTTGGAATTCCGTGAAGATTCTTTAAGTGCGATTGCCCGCAAGGCGATGGAAAGAAAAACCGGAGCCAGAGGCTTACGGACTATTGTTGAAAATGTCTTGCTCAATACGATGTATGAGCTGCCTTCAGCTGACAATATTTGCAAGGTGGTCGTGGATGAAAGCGTTATTTTAGGTAACAACGAACCATTCTTGGTTTACGAAGCTGAAAAAAAACGGGTCGCTTCTGACTCATAACGGTTTACCGGATGGTTTTTTAGCCATCGTAGCGCACAAAAAAAGGGCTTTTTTATAAAAGCCTTTTTTTTTGCCTAGTAAAGCCGTCAATTATTGTATTATTTTGTTAAAGTACGATAAATCGAGACGTTTAATCCTTGCTATTTTAATTAGCGTCCCCATAATCTTTTAATATTCCAAGAAATGACTAAGGGCTTCGTTATGGACACGCACAAAATAAAACGGCTACTCCCCAAAGATAGCTTGATCCCTGTTTTACCGCTAAGAGATGTGGTGGTTTATCCGCACATGGTGATTCCTTTGTTTGTTGGTCGGGAGCGGTCTATAGATGCCCTCGATGCCGCAATGAAAGATGGCAAACAAGTGTTGTTGGTTGCGCAAAAAGAGGCCGAAGTGGATGAGCCGGATTTTACCGACTTGTATGAAGTGGGCACTTTGGCGAACATCCTGCAATTGTTAAAGTTGCCCGATGGCACGGTGAAGGTGTTGGTGGAAGGCAACCAGCGCAGCCGCGTGCTGCGCTATCAAGAAACGGGGACGTTTTTTTCGGCTGCCGTGACTGAGATTGAAGACATCTTTAACCTGTCCGCACAGGCTCAAGATGTGTTGCAGCGCACCGTCATCAATTCATTTGACCAATACGTCAAGCTCAACAGCAAAATTCCCCCCGAAGTGTTGAATGCCTTGTCGGGCATCGATGATCCTAGCCGTTTGGCGGACACGATGGCGGCACACATGACCTTAAAAGTCAGCGACAAGCAAACTATCCTAGAAACCGCAGATGTCGAAAAACGACTGGAAAATCTGATGACGGTGATGGAAGGTGAAGTCGATTTGCTGGAAATGGAGAAAAAAATCCGCGTGCGCGTCAAGCAGCAAATGGAGAAAAACCAACGCGAGTATTACCTGAATGAACAAATGAAGGCGATACAAAAAGAATTGGGTGATATGGATGACGTGCCTAATGAAATTGAAGAGCTGGAAAAGAAAATCGCCGAAGCGGGCATGTCTAAAGAAGCCAAGGCCAAAGCCGATGCGGAACTGAACAAGCTTAAGCTGATGCCGGCGATGTCAGCCGAAGCCACCGTAGTGCGCAATTATATCGACTGGATGGTCAACGTGCCTTGGAAGAAAAAAACCAAAGTGCGCCATGATTTAAAAATTGCCGAGCAGGTTTTGGAAGCTGAGCATTATGGCTTAGAAAAAGTCAAAGAACGCATCCTTGAATATCTTGCCGTGCAACAACGCGTTAAGCAATTAAAAGGGCCCATCCTGTGTTTGGTAGGGCCTCCGGGCGTAGGTAAAACCTCATTGGGCGAATCTATCGCCAGGGCCACCAACCGTAAATATGTGCGTATGGCATTGGGTGGGGTCAGGGACGAGGCTGAAATTCGCGGTCATAGGCGCACTTATATCGGCTCTATGCCGGGTAAGATTTTGCAGAACCTCGCCAAGATAAAAACGCGTAACCCGATGTTTTTACTGGATGAGATTGACAAAATGGCGGCTGATTTCCGGGGCGATCCTGCTTCCGCCTTATTGGAAGTGTTAGACCCTGAACAAAACCATACC
>JABFST010000352.1 GCA_013140465.1 Methylococcaceae bacterium | reverse complement strand
ACCCACCACCAGCCGCGAGCCATCCGGACTAAAGGCGACAGAAAACGGAGTAAACATCTCTTCATTTTCGATCACCTGCAAGCAAGTCCCGGAGTTTCTATCCCAAAGCCGCACTGTGTAGTCTATAAAACCTACGGAAGCAATTAAGCTGCCATCGGGGGAGAGCGCAACCGAGTGTACAACACCTTGATGCCCCTCCAAAGTCCCGATACAGGTGTTCATCTCCAGATTCCAGATTTTGACGGTCTTGTCATCTGAACCCGAAATAGCAAACTGACCGTCTGGGGTGATCTGTACAGAGTTTACAGAATCAGAATGGCCTTCCAAAGCCATCAGCCGCTCGCCGTTGGCAACATTCCAAATTTTAACCTTGTTATCAGCACCTCCTGAAACCAGCCTATCGCCATTCCTGCTCACCGCTATTGACCAGACAACAGCGTTACCCTCGTCCTTGATAACGCGTAACAATTTATTAGTAGCCGTGTCCCACAGCCTGATGGTTGGCGGGTCTTCATTCCCCGAACACGAAGCGAGACGTGCGCCATCATCGAAAACCACCAGTCCCAATACAGAATGATGATGTTCTTGCAGAACAGCCGCAGTTTCTCGCGTATCGATAAGCCAGCGGCGTATGGTTTCGTCCTGAGACCCGGAAAAAAGTGTTTTTCCGTCTGGTGTGATCGCGAGGGAATACACATTGTCTGTATGCCCTTCCAAGGTCGCCAGGCAAGCACCTGTTTTAATATCCCAAATCTTGACCGTGTAATCATCCGAGCCGGAAGCTAGCCATGTTCCATCCGGGCTGATGGCTACGCTGTAGACACAGGCATTGTGCCCCTTAAGCTTATGTTCCAGCACCGCCAGCGGTTGGCTGGCTTCGGCGGGTTTAACGGGGCGGATATTTTTGTCTTTAGGTTTTTTCCCTGATTTGGACTGCGAGGTAGTCGAGTCCTTGATACTTTTATCGGGTAATGGTTTTGCGAGCCTTGACGAACCTGTTGCAGCTGACTTATTAGGTGACTGGACATCAGGAACTTTGTCTTTAGCGGCAAGACAAACCGCCAGCAATTCCTCAAACGCCGCTTCCGCCTCTGTGCGAAAATCCACATACTTAAAGCGCCGCAAGGTATCCGGCGGCTCGCAATCTGCCAGCATCAGCGGAATAAAACGGCGGTCGGCATTGGACGGATTGCGGAACAGCACCGTGCTACGCTCCAACCCCACCCACTCCGAGCCGAACGCGTTAGGCGACATGCACAAAATCAGTGTCCGCGAGGTCTCAAGCCCACGCTCAATGGCAAGATAAATATCGTCCCCCGGCTTGATTATCCATTCGTCCAACCACACCCGCACCCCCGCCGCCCGCAAACGCTCCGCCAGCCGTATCACCTGCGGCTTGTCTTTGCTGTTATGGCTCAAGAAGACATCAAAGGAAAATTTAGGGTGTTCCATAACTAAAACTCTGTCTGTGGCGGACTGATTACAGGGTGATGGTTGCAAGCGGCAATGGTTTCGGATAATACCAGCAATTTGCTTTTCCGTGCCAATGTATTGGGCAAGGATTTACGGGCGGGAGCGGTCATGCGGAGGAATGCTTTTATGCTTTCGGGAGGGTGTTTTTGAGCGTTCCTACACTCTAAGTAGTTGTTCATACGTTATCCAACTCATTCGTGGGAACGGCTACACGGCGGGTGTGTATAAGGAATGAGAGCAGAGCTTAGGAACGAACACCGTAGAGACGCGATTTATCGCGTCTGGATTTATCGCGTCTGTCATATTTGTGTTTCCGTTAGTTATTGGCTCGCTATTGGAGACGCGATAAATCGCGTCTCTACAGTTTCAAAGCCCGTCATTCCGGCAGGGAGAGCTAAGCGCGGGTTCGCCGACATAGATGTATTTGAGATTGCCATCCATAGTGCTGGATACCCGTTACACGGCGGGTATGTATAAGGATGAGAGCATAGCTTAGGAATGGAATATGGATTTTGCAAAACCCGACACTATGCTTTGTTGCGTTGCCTATCGATAGGCAATAAAAAACCCGCTAAGCCTTATGGCTTGCGGGTTTTGGTATTTCTTTGAATGCACTATTGGAGGCTGCGGCCGGAATCGAACCGGCGTAGATGGCTTTGCAGGCCACTGCATAACCATTTTGCTACGCAGCCTTAAAATCAAACAAAAAAGCCGCGATATTCGCGGCTTTTTCTTTTTACTTGGAGCGGGAAACGAGGTTCGAACTCGCGACCCCAACCTTGGCAAGGTTGTGCTCTACCGCTGAGCTATTCCCGCATTTAATTTATTCGGTTATTATAGAGAATTAAATAATTCTGTCAACATTTATTTTTATTGCACATCGATTGATAGGGCCCAAAGTTCTGTGCCTTTGCAATCGCCGTCTTCAACACGCACTTTTGAGTAGGTCTTTTGTTTGCCATAAGCTTCGGCAAATTCTAAAACCGATACGGGCGTGCCTTGTGGCATGTGTTGGCAAGCGCCATTTCTGTCGGCTTCTTCGGTGTCATCATAAGCGGCAATCGCGCCGGGTGTGGACACTAAGCGCACGGTTGCCGAAGCGTCATAGGCATTGGCACTTTTTAGGATATAACGCTGACCGATGACCAAATCTTTCATCGCGGGGCCAGAAATTGTCGGTTTGGCGGCATCGTCACCGCCCATCATCATAAACAGCAGCAGCGCAGCAACGCCGCCGATGGCACCAAAAAATACTTTTGGGTTGCTTTGTTTTAAGCCTAAAAATGAGCCTACTACGTTAGCGGCGGCATTTTTAGGGGCTTCTGCGGGTGGCGGGGTCGCCACAGCTGCTTGTACGGTTTCTTCTTGAGTGGCGTTTTCTTCAATGCTCATTTCGTATCCTCATATTTAGTGTAATTTTATTTTATTATAGTTATGAATTAGAGCCTTACACGCAATGCTTGCAAGGCCCTAACCAAGCCCCCAACTACCCATATACAGGTTAGCAACTCACACGCGGCTACCTAATGGGTAAACTTATCACGATCAAAAAACTTTTCAAGTGCCGACAGCGAGTTTATGACGTTGCCACTATACTTTAAGATTAATTGAAACCGTAACCTTTTTTAAGCGAGACTCATTTCGATTTTTCAGGCGGGATTAAGAAACCGTTTACGCCCCGCCTTTTTTCATCATCATCCCTTTGGAAGGGTTGTAACCGACAATTGCCGCCGCCATAAACACCAAAAAAGCCACTAAGGTGTAGATAAACGCATATGGGTTATATTGCGCATACAGGGCAAAACGGATCAGTTCCACCGCTTGTGAAAACGGGTTGTAGTGCGCCAAACTAGCCAAAAAGGCACTGGATTCTTTCATTTTCCACAGCGGGTACAACGCCGTGGACATGAAGAACATCGGGAAAATAACAAAATTCATCACTCCAGCAAAATTTTCCAGTTGTTTGATGAACGATGACAACAGCAAACCCAAGGCCCCCAACATCAGCCCCGATAACACCAGCGCGGGCAGCACCCATAAATAACCTTGCCACGGCGCATGGATGTCATAAAACCAAGCGATGCCTAAAAACACATAGACTTGCAAAACCGACACCCCCGTCCCTGCCAACAATTTACTCAGCAACAAAAACCAGCGTGGCAAGGGGCAGACCATTAAGATGCGCATACTGCCCATTTCGCGGTCATAGACCATTGATAAAGAACTTTGCATCCCGTTAAAAAGCTGGATCATGCCGATGAGTCCGGGCGTGATATACACTTCGTAGAGTATGTAGGTTTCATAGGGCGGGCTGATAGCCAAACCTAAGGCGGCCCTAAAGCCCGCCGCAAACACAAACAGCCATACTAAGGGCCGCACCAAAGCGGATATAAAGCGTTCGCGTTGGGTGACAAAACGCCAGAGTTCACGTCCGACGATGCCCCATAAAGCGCGCCAATAATGCAATACGCTCACGCGTGTTCTCCTTGGGTCAGGCTATAAAAAGCGTCTTTTATCTGCGCGGTTTGGGTGGATTTCAGCACATCATCGACCGTGCCATTGGCCTTAATTTGGCCTTTGTGCAACACAATCAAATGATCGTCGGGGTAGATTTCGTCTATCAAATGGCTGGCCCATAACACCGCCAAATTTTCTTCTTTAACCAATTGGTGGACGTATTCGACGATGCCCAAACGGCTAGGCACATCTAAACCAACCGTGGGTTCATCCAGCAACAATAAGGCAGGTTTGTGCAGTAAGGCGCGGGCAATTTCTACCCGGCGGCGATGCCCACCATTCAGTTGGCGGATTTTTTCAAAACGGCGGTCATACATACCTAAGCGTTCCAATTCTTGTTGGATGCGCTGCATAGCCAGTTTGCGCCCGATGCCGTGCAACGCCGTGTGGTAGCGCAAGTTTTGCAGCACCGACAAATCCATGTCCAGCGTGGTTTGCTGGAACACCACACCCAATTTTGCCAAGGCTTTGCGGGTATCGCGCTTAATATCAAACCCACATAATTCAATGCGGCCCGCCCGCGTGTCATACAAGCGGGTGATAAGCGAAAACAAGGTGCTTTTGCCCGCGCCGTTAGGGCCTAATAATAAGGTGCATTCACCCGAACGGATCTCAAAGCTGACCTCGGCCAAGGCTTTTTTGCCGCCATAAGCAAAACTCAGGTCGGCGATGGCAAGTGCGCTAGGTGTGTTCATGGTTTTACCGCTACGCCCCACGGATAAGTGCCTACGCCTAGCGATTTGGTGACGGTCGCGCTGTCCAAATCAATGATGGAAATATCGTTGCTGATGCCGTTTGTGGTGTACAAGCGTTTTTGGTCGGGTGAAAACGCCAAGTTCCACACCCGTTGCCCCACTAACAGTACGTTTTCGACCGCAAAGGTTTGGGCATTAATCACCGCAACCCGATTGGCTGGCCCCAACGCCACATAGCCTTTGCCGCGTTTGCTGTCAATCACCACGCCCACAGGCTGCACTTTGTCGGAGGTGACTCCTTGCACTTCAAGCTTGATGGTTTTAATGATTTGCCGAGTTTTTACATCCAAAATCATCAACGTACCCGCCATTTCGGACGTGACCCACAATTGCTGGCTATCGGCGGTAAAGCTCATCGCGCGTGGGCGCGGATCCACCAAAGTGTTGTCAACAATAGTATTGGTTTTGGTGTCGATCCAATGCACCATGTTGGTGGTTTCCGAGGCACTGGCAAGCCACTGGTTGTCGGGGCTGACGGTAATGCCTTCGGGTTCGACGCCGACTTTAATTTCTTTAATGGCTTTTTTCTTGGCAATGTCGATGACTGTTACGCGGCTATCATCTTCATTAGACACATACAGCCTATCCCCAGCCGGATTTAAGGCAAAGGTTTCAGGATCATCGCCCGAAGGCAGTTTGCCCACTTCTTTCAAAGTGTTAGTGTCGATGATTCTAATGGTGTTGTCATCGCTAGTGGCGATATACAACAGCTTATTATCGGGGCTGATGGCGATACCCCTAGGGCGTTGCCCGACAGGCACGGTAGCGGTCAGTTTGCCAGCGATAGGATCCACAACCGCCAAGGCATTGTCTTTTTCTAAGGTGACAAACACGGTTTCGGCCTGTGCCGTGCTGGCTAACAGCAGCGCCCACAAGCCGTAGCTAAGTATTTTTTTGGTCATTTTTGTTCCCATTTGCATTGTGTATCAGGTTGGTCAAAACCGAGGGTATCCAATTCCGTTTTGGGGTGCAGAAAGCCTTCGATAGGCGCAACGCCGACCATAGACCGTGGTGCCGCCAGCAACACGGGTTGCCGTAACTGCCCGTCCCAACTGCGGAACGACAAGGGATTGCCCTTATAGCCTTGCAAGGCAAACGCAGGGCCCAGCAAATAGTCTTTAATGGGTTTCAAGTCGCTGGCAGCGGTGCGCGTAGCCGCTTCACCTATCGCCCGCACCGCCAGATAGGCCGCGTAATCGGGTTCGGTCATCCAGCGTCCGGCAGTGTCTTTAAAGCGGTTTTGGATTTGCGTCGCCCCCCATTGTTCGTGGGTTGGATGCCAAGCCGTGGCAATCAAGCCTTGCGTGCCAATAACAGGCCGAGGATTCCAAGTGCGGTAATCCAAATATTCGCCAAACTGGCCTTGTTCATCCGCCACCACCAAAACATCGTAGTCATCCACTTGAGTAAACACGGCAACATCCGATTGCACGGTGCGCCGCGCATCAAAGGTATGTTCCCAGGTTTTTTCGGCGACGATTTCGATGCCGAAACGTTTGGCGGCGCGTTTGATAGCCTCGGCATACAGCCTATCTTCTGGAGCAGCGCCGATGACTAAAAACCATTTCGTCCAGCGTTTTTTCATCATGTATTGCGCCAAGGCATCAGCCCGCATAGCGCGGCTGGGCAAGAGATGCAAGACATTACGGCGGCAACCGCTGTTGCGCAAACTGTCATCGGACGAAGCCACATCAAATACCAACATGGCTTGGGCGGCGGGCAAATCGGCAAGCGGGTTGATTTGCCCGTCCGGCAGATTCAGCACCAGCCACTGGAACTTATTGGCGATTTCTTTAGTAAACGTGTCAGCCACATTGCCCGACAACGGCACAATAAATTTTTTTAACGCATACTGCTGGCCTGTAAACTCGCCTGTGGTGTTATTATCGGCTATTCCTAGTTCCGCCCCGATGACACCTTTATCCTTAATAAACGGGTCTAAATTGGACAGCGCAGCAGGTGCAGCTTGTTCTTGCGTCAAATAAGCGATATTAATCGTTTGCTTGGCTTTAGTAAGCGCAGGGGCGGCTTGCTTGGCTTCGGCAATCGGCTTGGTGGCGTGCTTGGCTTTGGCGACCGCTGCACCCGATGCGATTAACCCGACCATAGCTAAGGCCATCAGTGGCTGAGTAAAATGTAGTGAACGCATAATTCCCGACTAAATAGTTCATGTATTCTAATTTTAACGGATTCACGCGGGATTTTGTAACTATTCGGCGCAATGCCTAATATCCATTGACTTGCCTATAAAAATTGTCTTAAATAATTTAACGATAACACGAGAATCCGCAATGAAGCCTACATTTGAAGCAAGTGCCACCACCACTTCCAGCGCTGCCGTGACCGAGGCAAAAAAACAGCATGATCGGGCCACCACTGGGGAATTGGTCATTCAAGGCGTATCCACAGCCGTGGCAGCATCCGTCATTATTAAAACTGGCCAAGGCATAGTCGGCTCTTTGGCGAGATCGCCGCTGCTGTTGTTTGGCGTAGGCGTTGTCGCGGGCTATTTCACCCATAAATACCGCAAGGAAATCATCACCATCACCAGCAAAACCGCCGAACAAGGCAAGGATTTTATCGTTAGGCAAAAAGAACATGTCCAGGAGATGCTGGCCCAATCCCAAGAAGACGAAGCAGAAGCCTCCGATTAGTGCTGGCTTACCGCCGCCTTGCGCTAAGGCATAACCCATTCTATCGCACACACTGCCGCCATTTTGGCCTGTGGGCTATGCCCCACCGGGCGGCCTATCACCCACACGCCAACAACCGAATAGTGACCATGCCATTGGCAACATCGGACTCCATCAAACCACACCTACTTAGTGCAAAAACCGCAGGTACGCTAGTGACGGCCCCTCATGGCCTAGTCGCGCGTGACACGCAAAATTCCGCAACCACCGTAGCGGAGAGCCGCAACCTGCACCTAACAGGATTACTTATGAAGTTTTCTTACAGCCATCGCCTGGTTCATGGCAAAGTCATACAGGCACTGAGCCGACGCGTCCGCATTACCGCCCCGATTTTATTGAATGACCCTGAACGCGCCCACATACTGGAGGTGTTATTAAAACAACGCGACGGCATTGAAAAAGTCCGCACAACACCCGAAACCGCCGCCGTCGTCATTTATTTTGATCCGCAACAACTACCATACCCACAATTGCTGACGTTGTTGGATGCCTTGCTGGCTAATTTGGGCAAAAAAAAATCCACGGCATTGCCCAAAAAAACCAAGCATATCCCGACGGGCCATAGTGAAGCCGCAGTGAACACACAGACGTTTAAACTTGCCATCCACGGCATGAAATGCACCTCTTGCGCATTGCTGGTCGAACTGGTGTTGCAGCGCGACCCGGGCATCACGGCGGCAAAAGTGGACTATGACACTGGCACGGCAGTGATAACAGGCACCTTAGACCCAGACGACTTATACGCATTGATAGCAGGGCTGGGGTTTCAGGCCGAGCTTGCCGCATGACGGTGCGCCCCACTATTAAATCCTCCTCTCCCTACCCTTTCCCTGAGGGAGAAGGTTTAGCTTCGGACTCTATAATAGCCTCCTTAAACCGCCACTAACGCCACCCAGCCGATGATAAAAATTCTGTATATTACCAGTGAAATCCATCCGCTCATAAAAACGGGCGGACTTGCTGACGTGTCGGGCAGCTTGCCCATCGCCTTGGCGCAACTCGGGGCTGATGTGCGGATGCTGATGCCCTATTATCAGGCCATCCACACCGACCTGCCCATCTACTACAAAAGCACCGTGCGCTTGGGACAGTTCGATGCCAACGTGCTAGAAACCCAATTGCCGGGAACTGCCGTGCCGATTTGGCTAGTGGATTGCCCGGCATTATTCGCCCTGCCCGGCAACCCCTACACTGACGCACAAGGCCGCGATTGGCCCAATAATGCCGAACGCTTTGCCCTGTTTTGCCATGCCGCCGTCGCCGTAGCGATGGACAGGGCGTATTTGGGTTGGCGGCCTGACATAGTCCATTGCCATGATTGGCAAAGCGGGTTGACCCCCGCTTTACTGTCCTTAGAAGCCGACCGTCCTGCCACGGTATTCACCCTGCACAATTTGGCTTACCAAGGGCTGTTTAGCAAAGCCACTTGGCTAAACCTCAAGTTGCCAGCCGCGCTTTGGCATCCGCAAGGGCTGGAGTTTAACGGCATGATGTCTTTTATTAAGGGCGGGCTGGCCTATGCCGACCATATCACCACGGTCAGCCCCACTTATGCCCAAGAAATCCAATCCGCGCCCTTGGGTAATGGCTTGGAAGGCTTGCTGCATCATCGCCGCGATGTACTCACGGGCATCATTAACGGCATCGATGCCGAACAATGGGATCCCAACACCGACACTAACCTCAGTCGCACTTACAACGCGGCAAACTTGAGCGAGAAGCAGCACAATAAAACCGCCTTGCAAAACCGCCTGTCGTTGCCTGTCACCGCGACAACCCCGTTGTTGGTCTTGAT
>JABFST010000474.1 GCA_013140465.1 Methylococcaceae bacterium | reverse complement strand
GTTAAGGTTGGTGTCGCTGGTCGCCAAATAACCGTCATCCAGTCCTTTATGTTTGCGGATGCCGTGGCCAGCGAAATAAAACAAGGCCCACATCAGGTGCTTGGCGGTGGTCGGGTTTAAACAATTGCACCAAGGCATCTTCCAATTGGGTCACGGTCACTTGCGTGTTTTGCCCCACTTGTAGGCGTTCGTTGACGATGACTTCGGGTATGCGGGTGATGCGAAAGTCGCCTTGCTCTTCTAATAGCCCGGCAATGGCTTCGGCATCGGTGGCGGGCAAGCGCAAGCTGTTTAATTGGGGATATTGGTTAATACCAACAATGAGTGCGGCTCTACTGGTCATGGCGTTTGCTAAGGGTGGGATTATTTGCTAGGCTTTTTTACTCTTTTTATTGACTGATTGCGAGGAAATATGCCACACATGCAAGCGATTACCCTAGAAGACGGCCTAGTTATTTATATTGAAGCCAATGAAGCGATTAACGCACCTGCTGTTATACCAACAGAAGTCGAGGCCACGCGTAGCAGCCGCAGTGCCAGCGTACAGCAGTCCACCGAACAGGTGATCCAAAATTTTGCCAGTTTACAGAATACGATTAAGGCGTTTGCCGTGTACACCTTAAACTCGTTTAAAGAAATTGCCAGTGCCAATGTTGATAAAGTCACCCTAGAATTTGGTGTCAATGTCGGCGGGGAGGCGGGTATCCCGTATGTGACTAAAGGTTCGGTGGGCAGCAATTTAAAAATTACCGTGGAATGTTCGTTTAAGAAGGATGGCTGATGGGTTTGCTGAGTAGCGGTGGTTCAGGCAATTTAGTGGTTAGCCTTGCGTGAGATTGATTATTAATGAGGGGCGGTAACTGTGAAGAGGGTTGCCCACACCAAAAGCAAAGCGTGCCATCTGGTGTGGGCTACATTTTAAGAAAAGGCTTGGAACAAAAACAGAAGTGCAGGTCTTTATGGGTTTAGGCTGTTTTGCGTGTTTTAAGCTGTGCCAGCCCAAGTAGTCCCAAAGCAAATAAAGATAAGGTACTGGCTTCTGGGACTTTCTGATAAGAATCAAAAAAAGCGCTGGAAGAACCTGATGAGTTTGTTACGTTAGCCACAGCAAATTCAACCTTATAGATTCCTGTCGTGTAGATTGGAACGGTGATTAATTGCCAAGCTGATCTGAAAGGGGCGAATGCAATGTTCGTAGGTGTGATTATCGTATCAAATTGATTTAGCTGACGTTGGGTGGCAATACCACCTTGCAGGATGATGCTGAATACTTCGGTAAGCCCCCCCCCTTGGAGAACCTGAAAAATGCTGGCTCGTGCGGCATCAGATGTTGAAAGTGGGTTTGGGCTGAAGGCGAAATTAAACTTAAAAATATCACCTGCAGAAAAGCTTACATTTGGCTGAAATTCTTTAACCCAGTTGCCTTGGGTTAGGTAGCTTGCGCTATTAACGTTCGGGATGGCTAAGGCGGGGCTGCTACCTGTTGTAAGTTTTAGGAATTTCGAGCCTTCAGCGGCGGTTAAGGCGGGATTTGTTGTACCTGAACTTGAAACTATTGTTCCTGTACCGTTAACAAGTGATAAATTCCAATCATTGATGCCGTTTTCAAATCCAGCGTTAGCCAATCCAGCTTGCACATTGTTACAACCAAATGCTAATACGCCGATTAGCAAGGCTTTTGTTTTGTTCATGATTTATACCCCATTAAAATCCAAAAATATGGAGATATTCTACCTTAATTAACCATTCAAATAAATCAAGAAATTAATTTCGGTCCTCCCTGACAGGTAGGTGTCAATATGCGGTAAGCCGATTGATAGGCTTAATAAGCGCGGCAGAATTGATGTAGGCTTGTTTTGGCAATAGGGTTTACGGCCTTTTGATGCTTAGGGTGTGCTGCCAGTGGATGTTTTTCCACGCCTTAAGCAATGGCGTTGGGGGCGGTGTCAGCCAATAAAGGGCTAGGGTGCAAAGTGCCATGAGCACTGATGCGGTTAGGTTGTTGTAGCTGATTAATTTGAAGGCCGAGCCGAAGGATTTTTTTATTTTGGCATTGGACAGATCTACGCTATAGGCTTCATCCAAGAGCAAATGCACGCAATAGCCTAGAGCTATAAAAAGGCCGTTCAACCACGCCAGCTGGACATCCCAATGTAACAAGCGATGGCAGATGTTGGTAGTGAGTAAGGCAAAAAACACGCTGGCTAAGAGTGAATGGAATACGCCCCTGTGCAGCGTGAATTGGTTGAATAAATTATAGGCGACATGCCGTATGGACAGATAAGTGCCGATAACGGACAGTGCCAACGGATAGGGCGGGTAACTGTGACTAAATGCCTGTAAAATAGCGGCTACGCCGATGAGTGCCAACACATTAAACAAAAGTTTGACGGGTTTTGAGTGGTTGGCATCGATATCGGGTAGCAACCCGCCCAATGTCCCTAAAAAAATGAACCAGGGCAGATCTGTTTTGCCCAGTATATGGGTTTTTGCTGCAAGCAACGCAGCCCCTGTGCTGACTGTAGCAGCGATGGCTAAATGGGTGTTAAAGTTGGCCATTAAAAAAGCAGTCCATGTGCAGTGAAGGGTGCAGATTATGTCACGATCCGTATATAATTGGTCATTATTGGCAGGATTGGTTGCTATTGGTCCTGAGCCTGTCCAAAAATTACAGCTCGGCTTTTTGTTGCTTTCTGTTGTTGGAACATGTCTTATATGCATGATTGTAGCGT
>JABFST010000450.1 GCA_013140465.1 Methylococcaceae bacterium | reverse complement strand
GATGAGCGCAGGGCCTAGGAGCGGACACCGTAGAGACGCGATTTATCGCGTCTGAATTTATCGCGTCAGTCATATTTGCATTTCCGTCAGCAGTGGGGTGCTATTGGAGACGCGATAAATCGCGTCTCTACAATTTTTTTCTTGTTCCCATGCAGGGTCTGTCGTTATACACAAGTGTCTCAAAGCCCGTCATTCCGGCAGGGTTCGCCGGAATGTTATAGTTACCACGCAGAGCGTTGGAACGATAAAATACTTGTGTATGACGATGAGCGCAGGGCCTAGGAGCGGACACCGTAGAGACGCGATTTATCGCGTCTGAATTTATCGCGTCAGTCATATTTGCATTTCCGTCAGCAGTGGGGTGCTATTGGAGACGCGATAAATCGCGTCTTTACCATCTCGTTCCCATGCAGGGATCTATCGTTATACACAAGTGTCTCAAAGCCCGTCATTCGGGGAGAGAGGAGCGAGGGTTTGCCATTGCCATCCTTGGCACTGGATACCCGCTTCCCGGCGAGTATGGCGTGTGTAATAGTCTACTAATTTGGTCGTGTCCGTTGATGATGAGGTCAGATTTTCCTAGTGCAGATTAGGAAATCGTAATGGACAACTTGGACAATTTGCAGCAATCAACTACACTTTAAATTGTAGGTAATACGATAAAAAAACAATAACAAAAAAACCAACAGGCAGGTGTTCAAATGGCTAACAGAAACAGTCTTATATATAAGGGGGCCTTATGGCTGACGCCTTAATACTTATACCCGCTGTAGCATTATTGCTGCTGACCTTGCCGGGTACGCTGGAGTTATTGCTGCTGACCTTAATGGCGGTACTTGCCCCCAAAAAACCGTTGGCGCGAATCGCCATCGATCCAGATAAGCGTCCCCGTTTGGCGATAGTCATGCCCGCCCATAACGAAGCGTCGGGCATTGCCGCGTGTGTGGCAAACTTACAGGCGAGCATAGCGCAAACGACGGGGTGTACTTTAGTGGTCATCGCCGACAACTGCCATGACGATACGGCGGTGTTGGCAGCCCAAGCAGGTGCTAGGGTGTTGGAGCGATTTAATGACCAGCAACGGGGCAAAGGTTTTGCGCTTGATTACGCATTCCGCACTTTATTGGCAGAGGATTTTGACGGCTTTATAGTCGTGGATGCAGATAGCCGTGTCGATGCCGATATGGTGTTGGCCTTCCAACAGGCGTTTGCGCAGGGCATAGATGCGGCGCAATGCCGTTACCGTATTGCCAATCCAGAAGCCTCTTTGCGTGCCAGACTCAACTATATTGCTTGGTTAGCGTTTAATGAATTGCGTTTACAAGGCCGTGAACAGCTTAAAGTGTCGGTAGGCATTTTAGGCAATGGCTTTGCGCTGAGCCGTGCCGTGTTGACTGCCGTGCCTTACGAGGCGGGTTCTATTGCCGAAGATATGGAATACCACTTGCGCTTGGTGGAAGCGGGCTTTGCGATGCGGTTTTTAGATACCGTGACGGTGTATTCGGATGCGCCTAACCAAGGTGACAATGCAGCAGTGCAACGCAGCCGTTGGGAAGGCGGGCGTTTTCGCCTGATCCGCGAGCATGTGCCGTCGTTGTTTAAACAAGTGTTGCAAGGCAATACGCGCTTACTGGAACCCTTGGCAGAATTGCTGTTATTGCCCTTGGCTTTCCATGTGGTGTTGTTGGTATTGAGTTTGGTGTTGCCTGTTGCGTGGTTACAAGCGTATGCGCTTGCGGCGTTGGCCTTAGTTGTCGCGCATGTGCTGTTGGCTATTTATTATGGCGGTGGCGGCAGGGCTGATGTACAGGCATTGGTCAGCGTGCCGTTTTATATTTTCTGGAAATTAACCTTAATGCCCAAGCTGTGGCGCAATGCGCGTCAGGATGCCCATTGGCAACGCACCGACCGGGAGTGACCATGACCGAACTATCTGTTTTTATTGTCAGTTACAATAGTGCGCCGCTGTTGCGCCAGTGTCTGGACAGTCTGCGCCAGCAAACATTACCTGCATTTGAAGTCATCGTCGTGGACAACGCCTCGCGTGACGGTTCGGCAGCTTTAGTCAGCAACGAATACCCTGAGGTGAAGTTGTTGGCTAGCCCCACCAACTTAGGTTTTGGCAATGCCAACAATTGGGCGATGACCACCGCACTAGGCCGTTATATCGTGTTGCTAAACCCCGATGCGGTATTGGCTCCCGATGCCTTGGCGAGCGCTTTGCAACACATGGAAACCACGCCCGATGCGGGTATGGGCGGGGGCTTGCTGCAAGGCCCACACGGCGAATGGCAACCATCGGCGCGGCAATTTCCGACCTTGCTTAACGAGTTGCTCACCTTGTCCGGTTTGTCCAGCCGTTTTCCCAAATCGCGGTTTTTCGGGCGTTTTGACCGCACTTGGGCCGATCCAAAACTTGCGGCGGCAGTCGATTGGGTGCCTGGGGCTTTCGTGATTTTACGGCGCAGTTTGGTGGATCAAATCGGCCTTTTTGATGCCCGATTTTTTCTGTATTACGAAGAAGTGGATTTATGCAAGCGCATCTACCAAGCAGGTTTTAAGGTGTATTATTGGCCCGATTTGGTCATTACCCATATCGGCGGGGCTTCGTCCGAAACGGTTGATGAACTGGCTTTTTCAAGTTCCGGCAAACAGCTCACCTTATGGCGTATGGGCAGCCCATTATTGTATTACCGCAAATGGCATGGCTCTCTTTACAGTGCCTTTGTCAAACTTTT
>JABFST010000376.1 GCA_013140465.1 Methylococcaceae bacterium | reverse complement strand
GGGGGATTTGTATTAGCATGGCTCTCTTATTGTCTATTGCCTAGTTGCAGGTAGGTCGGTAAGCTTGTTGGCGTTCGGCTATCTTATACTACATGTAGTGGCTACCCCACGAAATCGGGAAGAGCCATAAAAGTACAACAGAAAAACGTCTCATATTTTTGCCTTCTCAAGTTCAATAAGTCACACTAACTATCATTTTTTGCGTTTTTCTATAGGGGTAGAGAAAAGCCTTTCCAGACTCTCCCCTCCCTCCGAACCGTGCGTGCTGTTCTCCCACACGGCTCTCCAGTCGATAGCTTCCTCATAGGGATCGGCTCGCTTCCGCGCGGGCTTCATACATTGTGAAAAGTCCCAAGCTCGCGAAGTAGGCATTTGTCCAGTGCTGATGGTCTTTCTCGCTCCCAAACTCTGTTTGGGAACGCCTACCTTCAAACTCTGCTTGTCGGGTTAACGAGTGCTGAACGCATGAAACACAAAGACTATCTTGAAATCTCCGTTATCAGCTACCTGACAGCTCGACCAAGTAAAAATGTGATTGAGGCAGGTCGCCAGTAACATTGCGGCTAACATGGCGATTAAACCTTGGCGGGTTTTAGAATTTAAAATTGCGGGCAACTATCAGTCAATGCCAAGGCGACTTTTAGCGCATAGTTTAATTCATCAAGTTTAGTGCGGGACAACTGCCCGATGTAATCAATCAAGACTGATTTTGGCAAACTGACCAGTTCATCGCAATGCACACTACATGAGTGCTTTAGGCCGTCTTCCACATCAACATGAACCTGAGTTGAAAAGCCATGATAGTTAGTATAGATAGGCGCACAAATGACAGTAGAAAACTGGGAATCAAGCAAAACTTGGCGGCTGACCACCACAAAAACTCTCGAACGCTTGGGGTCACGCGCGGATGGATGTGCCACCCGATATAAGTCACCTCGCTTCACACATCACCTGATAAGCCAACACATCTTCCGCCTCTTGGTTTAACTCATCGGCATAACGGTTAATTTGCGCCAACTCATCCGCAACTTCGTTATGGGCGGAAAAATAATCACGCAAAGCCTCGGCAATCAGGACTGATCGGCTTTCTAGTTGCGGAGCACGGCGTTCTAGTTCGTTGAACAAGTCATCGGGTAGGGATATGTGGGCTTGGATGGTCATGTTGACACCTAGTTGTTCTACAAAAACAGGAGTATCCGAGGCACTTCGGTTGCCAAATAATGCGCTAATTATTGGTCACTTAGCAAGTAGTCCGGTTGCAGCAAAGCGAATACTCGATACCATTACGTTTAAATAAATCTACAGTCTTGATTAGCCTGTATTCAGTGGCATCCTCTTTTCTCGTTCCCAAGCTCTGTTTGGGAATGCCTACCTTCAAGCTCTGCTTGTCGAAAAACCTGTAAGGCGTATCAATGTAAGATGAATTCGCGCTAGCAATCCACCAAAGCGAAGCCTCAGTACGATATTTGGGATGGTGGTTTGCTAGCGAAACTGTGAAAGTATTTCAAATACTCACAAAAAGGTGTTTTTTATTTTCGTAAGCCTTTGTTTTAAGTAGAGACTGGAGTGAAAAAACACGTTTTTTCACGCCGATGAGCAAGCTTACGTTAATTCTTTCACAGTCTCGATAGCGTAACCCGACACATCCAGCCGCTCCTATCATTGTCGGGTTACGGCTACCACCGAACCCGACCTACCATATTGCGCCTGACTGTTGTCATTTCCGCCCTGTTAATGGGCATGCTCAAACACGATGGCCCACCTATCACTTTAGAAGCCCTCTGCAAGCCTGTTGATTACGGTTAGCATTCATTCCATAACACTTTCACCGCCTCTAGTCACTTAACAAGCTTACAAGCAATCAGGGCAAAACCACCACAACAGCAAACAACTATTGCAATATGATATGTTATAACATATCATGCAGCCTCGCTCTCAAAGCACCCAAACACCGCCTATAGTTTTACCACACCTAAATGACCTGATTATGAAGCCAAAAGTTATTGCCTTGTTGTTATCCACCACCGCCCTGCCCGCTATTGCCGCCGATAATGATGTGTATATGTTGGATGAAATGGTTGTCACCAGCACCGGGCTTAAACATTCAAGCGCAAAATCCGCCCGCCCCGTGACGGTCTTATCGGGTGACAATTTACGCAGCAAAGTCGGCAATACGGTCGGCGAAACGCTGGGTAATGAGTTGGGCATCACCAGCCAATCCTTTGGTGCGGGGGTCGGGGCGCCTGTCATCCGTGGGCAATCGGGGCCGCGTGTGCGCGTGCTGCAAAACAGTTTAGGCAATAATGATGCCTCTGCCCTAAGCCCGGACCACGCCAACGCCGTCAACCCGATTATTGCCGAACGCATCGAAGTGTTGCGCGGACCGTCTACCTTGTTGTACGGCAATGGTGCGATAGGCGGTATTGTCAACGTCATCGACAACCGCATTCCTGAGCAAGTCCCCGACAAACTCCTCGGCGGTGCATTAGAGCAACGTTATGATTCCGCCCAGACCGAGTCGTCTAGCGCACTCAAATTAGAAGGCGGCAAAGACCATTTTGCCTATCATTTTGACGGGTTTTATCGCGACCAAGGCAATACCCACATTGGTGGACAACCGATTGCCGAACCCGAAGCAAGGGCGACTGACCCCGCATTGGCAGGCGCAGGGGAACTCGATAATCCCGACGGTTTGTTGCGTAACTCCAATGCGCGTTCAAAAGGTGGCTCAGCGGGCATGTCA
>JABFST010000029.1 GCA_013140465.1 Methylococcaceae bacterium | reverse complement strand
GTATTGGCGGAATTCGATGCCAGCACCAACGTGGAGCTGGCATCGAATTCCGCCAATACCGCCACAGCCTCTGCTTGCCCTAAGCCGACCGCAGTCATCATGCCGCTACCTTTAGTCAAACCCTGCAAGCGGCTACGCTGATAAATCACTTCCACGGCTGCGGGTAATGTCAAAGCACCCGCCGCCCATGCAGCCGCCACTTCGCCGACGCTATGTCCTGCCACTGCCACCGCATCTAGGCCACGGGCACGCAATAGTTGGGTAATGCCAACTTGGACGGCAAACAGCGCGGGCTGGGCAATTTCAGTATAAGCATAGCGGTCGTTGTCACCCGCCAACTCGTCTTCTAAAGAAAAATTGGCATAAAGGCTAAAATACTGGTCAATTTCTTGGATAGTGGCGCGAAACAGCGGCTCTGCCAATAACTGTTTGCCCATGCCCAACCATTGGCAGCCATTGCCGGAATAAACAAACGCCAAACCTGCTGGAGCAGGTAAAGCCGCAGCGGACACCACTGCCGATCCGGCATTGTCATGGTCATCTGCAAACGCGAGCAACGCCTTGGCGGTAGCCGCGCAGCTTGCGCCATACACCAAGGCACGGTGTTCATGCCAATCACGGCGAAACCACGCATGGTACGCAATATCATAGAGTGCGGCATCTGGCTGATCGCTCAGAAAAGCGGCAAAATCGCGGGCTGTCGCACGCAAGGCGACCGGATCTTTTGCTGATAACAACAAAGGCAAGGCATCGGTTTGGGTATTGGCGGCATGTTTGGCCTTAGTGGCTTCGTGGCTTTCTAAGATAACGTGGGCATTTGCGCCCCCAAAACCAAAGGAATTAATCCCTACGACTAGTTTTCCAGTGGGCTTAAGCACGACGGTTTCGGTCGCCACGGCTAGATTCCACGCATCAAAATGGATGTGGGGATTCGGCGTAACCATGCCTATAGTCGCAGGTACGGCGCGGTGGCGTAGGCAATACAAGGCTTTTACCAAACCCGCGACACCCGACGCAGCTTCTAAATGCCCGAGGTTACTTTTGACTGAACCTATCAGCAACGGGCTGGCTTTGGCGCGATATTGGCCTAAGGCATCGGCTAGCGCCCGCGCCTCTATCGGATCGCCGACCGCCGTCCCGGTACCATGCGCTTCTATATAATCGATGGCATCTGGTGCGATACCCGCGTCGGCATACACTTGTTTTAGCAAGGCCGCTTGCGCTTCGGGATTAGGAACAGTCAAGCCCGATTTGCGCCCATCGGTGTTGACTGCGGAATTGGCGACCACAGCCCAAATAGGGTTGCCGTCGGCGATAGCTTGGTCGTAATCCTTTAGAAAAAAGATCCCGCCGCCTTCGGAGCGCACATAGCCATCGCCAGACGCATCAAACACATTGCATAGCCCGCGTGGTGACAGCATAGAGGCTTTGGAAAACACCATAAATCCATAAGGATGTAGATGTAGGCTAACACCACCGACTAACGCTTGGACACTTTCGCCGGAAAGTATGGATTGGCAAGCTTGATGAAACGCGACCATAGACGATGAACATGCCGTGTCTATCGCCATGCTCGGGCCGCGTAAATCCAGCACATAAGAAATGCGGTTAGCGGCAATACTGGCGGTGTTGCCCGTAGCAGTCAGGGAATCTATAGCAGCAAAATCGTCCGCCAAACGGTAGGCGTAATCGGTGCTGGCGATGCCTATAAACACGCCGCAAGCACTGCCGCGTAAGGATGAAGGCTTAATGCCGGAGTTTTCTAGGGCTTCCCAGCTCATTTCCAACAACAACCGTTGCTGGGGATCCATTTGTGCGGCTTCGCGCGGAGAAATGCCAAAAAATGCCGCATCAAAAGCCGACACGTCACCTATGGATCCTGCCGAAAATGTGTAGCTGCTGCCGGGATGGTTTTTGTTCGGATGATAAAGGCTGTCCTGCGCCCATCTTGTTGCATCGACTTGAGTCACCAGGTTGCGGCCATCAAGCAAGTTTTGCCAATACTGGCTATTATTAGTGCCTGGGAATCTGAAGGAAAACCCAGTGATTGCAACTCGCCTTGTCATTATTGTTGAATTCTCACTGTTTATTAACCATTTATTCGCACCACAATAAGCTCAAATAAGGTGTGGGTCGCCCTCCAGCTTTAGTTTACGACCGCCTCAACACATCCTGTCAGCTGCTGAAAAACAAAAGGTGTGCCTTAATCTCTGCCAAACCAAGTGCATAAAGGGCAAATATTGTACTATGTGGGGTCAAACAAGTATAAGGCTTTTAAAAAGCCTTTTTAATCAAGCGACTGGATAAATACCCAAGCACCTAACCAGATGTTGGGGCATTTTGCCATACCTGCTATCGCCACATAGGCATCTAGGTACAAAAAGCCTCAATCTGCGCCAAAATCCCCGCCGTGTCCAACCCGCACTGCGTCAGCAGTTGTTCGCGCGTGCCCTGTTCGACAAAGCGGTCGGGCAGGCCGATGCTGAGCACGGGCATCAGGATACGCTGTGATTGTAGGTACAGGTTGACGGCGCTGCCCGCACCGCCCGCGAGGACGTTTTCTTCGACGGTGACGAGGATGTCGTGGCTGGCTGCGAGTTCGCGGATCAGTTGTTCGTCCAGTGGCTTGACGAAGCGCATGTTGGCGACGGTCGCGCCCAGTTGTTGCCCTGCCGCGAGTGCGGGCGTGACCAGGCTGCCCCAGGCGAGGATGGCGATGCGGCTGCCCTGGTGGCGGATTTCGCCTGTGC
>JABFST010000462.1 GCA_013140465.1 Methylococcaceae bacterium | reverse complement strand
AATTCACCTTTTCTATCACCCGATAATGCTTCGAGGTGATTACCGGGTGGGATTGTTAATTCTTCTAAATCCAAAACAGAATCAAGCTGGTCAAGTTTTCTAAACGCTATCTTCCATAAAATTTGCGTACAAAGTTTTCTGGCTGCTTTTGTATTCTTACCGTTAAAAATGTCTTCAGTTGCTTGATTTTTGAATGAGCGGATCATTTTGTTTTGGGCAGTTTCGCGCTGGGTTTTGTTAGCACTCTACTCAGCCCAGCCTACGAACCCTGCTTCGCCGCCTGTTGGTCTTTTTTCATCATCAACCGGATGCCGCGCACGGCTTGGCGGGTGCGGTGTTCGTTTTCGATCAGGCCGAAACGGACGTGGTCATCGCCATATTTGCCGAAACCAATACCCGGGGCGACGGCTACCTTGGCTTCCAATAACAATTTTTTGGAGAATTCCAAAGACCCCATCGCCAAATAAGGCTCAGGAATTTTTGCCCAAACAAACATTGTGGCTTTGGGTTTTTCAACCGCCCAACCTGCGGCATTCAAGCCTTCGCATAACACATCCCGGCGTTTGCGGTACATGTCGGCAATTTCGGCGACACAGTCTTGCGGGCCTTCCAGGGCGGCAATCGCGGCGATTTGGATAGGCGCAAACGTGCCGTAGTCCAAATACGATTTGATGCGTGCTAAGGCTGACACCAGGTGTTTGTTGCCACACATAAAGCCGACGCGCCAACCAGGCATGTTGTAGCTTTTGGACATCGAGAAAAACTCGACGGCGATGTCTTTTGCGCCTTCTACTTGCAGGATCGACGGGGCTTTGTAACCGTCAAAAACAATGTCAGCATAAGCGATGTCTTGGACCACCCAAATATTATGCTCTTTGGCGACGGCGATGATTTTTTCAAAAAAATCCAGCTCTACGCATTGGCTAGTCGGGTTGCCAGGAAAGTTGAGGATCAGCATTTTGGGTTTGGGCCAAGAATCGACTATGGCTTTTTGCAATTCCTCAAAAAAGTCTGTGCCGTCTATCATGGGCACATGGCGCAAGTCTGCACCCGCTATGACCACGCCATACGGGTGGATCGGATAGGCCGGATTCGGCACCAACACGACATCGCCAGGCCCTAAGGTTGCTAAAGCCAAATGCGCCAAACCTTCTTTGGAGCCGATGGTGACAATGGCTTCGGTTTCCGGGTCCAAATCGACATCAAAACGGGTTTTGTACCAATTACAAATCGCTTTGCGTAAGCGCGGTATGCCCTTAGAAACCGAATAACGGTGCGTGTCAGGCCGCATAGACGCTTCTATCAGCTTATCGACGATATGTTGGGGCGTGGGTTGGTCGGGGTTGCCCATGCCAAAATCGATAATATCCTCGCCAGCCGCCCGGGCTTTGGCTTTTAGTTCGTTGACGATATTAAAAACGTAAGGGGGTAAACGACTTATTCTATGAAATTCTTCCATTAACAGCTCTGGCGTAACGCGTGTATGAGTGGGTTTAAAGGGCATGGCCCCGCTTTTGGGCCTATGAAAAACAGGCTAAATTACTGGTGTTGCTGGCGTCTGTCAAATAATAGCGTGGCTAGGGTTGGCTGATAAAATCCGCGCGACCCGCGCCAAGTCTTCGGGGGTGTCCACACCTGCGGCCGGGGTTTGGTCCACTACTTGCACCAAAACCGCCGCGCCGTGCCAAAGTATGCGCAATTGCTCCAAGGCTTCTACGGACTCGAGTGGCGATGGCGCCCATGAACAATACTGCTGTAAAAACTCAACCGTATAGGCATAAATGCCGATATGGCGCAAATAAGGCTGTGCGCCTAAGGGCTGGGGCGGAGTTTGGGCAAAGCCCGCACGCTCCCAAGGAATTGGCGCACGGCTAAAATACAGCGCATAACCGTTTTTATCCAACACCACTTTTACCGCATTGGGGTTAAAAATTTCTTCGGCATCAGGCATTTTTGCCGCGAGCGTGGCAATGCCCGCGTGGCTTTGCCCGGCTAAGGCCATTGCCACCTGCCGGATAACCGTCGGTGGAATCAGCGGTTCATCGCCTTGTAAATTGACGATGATGTCATCAGCCGCCCAACCACAAAGCCGGGCAACTTCGGCTATGCGTTCCGTGCCACTTTGGTGGTCGGGGTCGGTCATTACCGCTAGGATGCCTAAATCGGTGACGGTTTGAAAAATCCGCTGGTCGTCGGTCGCCACGACTATGGCTTCGGCGTCGGCCTCTTTGGCGCGTTCGCAGACATGCGCGATCATCGGTTTGCCCGCTATATCTAACAACGGTTTGCCGGGCAGGCGGGTAGACGCGTACCGCGCCGGAATCACAACTTTAAAGCGCGGGCTCATTGGTATAAGGCATCGGTTTCTTCTGGGCTTAAGGTACGCGCTTCATCTTCCAGCATAACCGGAATATCATCGCGGATAGGGAAGGCCAAGCGGTCGGCGCGGCAAATCAGCTCTTGTTGCGCCTTGTTATAACGCAGCGGGCTTTTGCACAGCGGGCAAGCCAAAATATCGAGTAGTTTTTTGTCTATCATGCTTTTCTCTTTAATAAGTTGAGTAATTGTTCGGCAAAATCAGTTGGCAACACGGCGGTCACAGGCACAAAACCATGTTGTTTGCCCGCCAACGCCCGGCATTTCACGGCATCTTTTTCGGTCATTAACACGGCTTTGTCGTCTTTAAACGTAATGTCGGCGGCAGTAAAGGCGTGGTGGTCGGGAAAACTGTGGGTGGTGCAGCGTAAACCCGCATCTGCCAATAG
>JABFST010000243.1 GCA_013140465.1 Methylococcaceae bacterium | reverse complement strand
TCTTGATCGAAGCAACCGCAACCCTCCCCGTAAAAAGTCGTCTTCCAGGACTTTGTTGAACTTTCATAAGCGCATTAAAAAGCATTGTTTTTAAATGTTATTTTTCTTAACTTAATGGCAGTGACGCGGAGCGTGGGAACGATAGCTCGATGAGCGCTAAGCGTGGGAACGATAGCTCGATGAGCGCTAAGCGTGGGAACGATAGCTCGATGAGCGCTAAGCGTGGGAACGATATTTTCCGGTCTACAAGGCTAATCCTGCTCAGGCTTATACCCCGCCCAACCATAGTAGGCGATATAGCTATAACCCAACACGGGTATAAAAAATGCCAGTTGTATGCCAATACGGTCGGCATAATAGGCTTGTACTAACGGCAGGATAGCCCCGCCGACTATCGCCGAACACAATATCCCCGAGCCTTGTCCGGTGTGGCGGCCCAAGCCGTGTACGGCTAATGAGAATATCGTCGGGAACATGATCGAATTGCACAAGCCAACAGCCAGTATGGCCCACATAGCCACTGCGCCGCTTTGGGTGATGGTCAGCAGCAGCAACACGACCGCCGCCAAGGCATTGCCCATCAACACGCGGTTTGCCGCGACTTTTTGCATCACGGCGGCGCCGACAAAACGCCCTAGCATTGCCCCGCCCCAATAAAACGAAACATATTTGCCCGCTTCGGCTTCGGGTAAGCCCGCAATGCCGGGTTCGCCCAAAAAATTGACCAAAAAGCTGCCTATGCACACTTCGCTGCCGACATATACAAAAATAGCCAATGCCCCTAACGCCAAATGCCGATAAGCCCAGGCACTGGGGAGGTCGTCGTTGGTATTGGCTAGCGTTGGGTTTATCGGGTCGGCATGTATTGTTGGCAGTTTAATAAACACAAAAATAAGGGCGATTAAAAACAACACCGCAGCCAGCAGCAAATAAGGCGTTTGCACGGCAGCGGCTTGGGCGGTTTGATAGGCCGCTAAGGCTTCCGCGCCCAGTTGTTGGATTTCAGTAGTGCTTTTAACAGCAGTGGACAGAATCAATAAAGTGCCAAAATAAGGGGCAATGGTCGTCCCCAAGGCATTAAAGGCTTGGGTCAGCGTCAGGCGGCTAGAGGCGGTTTGCGGGTCGCCCAGCAAGGTGACATAAGGGTTTGCCGCCACTTGTAACAGGCATATACCCGACGCCAAAATAAATAAGGCGGTCAAAAACAAGGGATAAGAATGCAGCCCTGCCGCCGGATAAAACAATAGGCAGGCGCAGCCCGCAACGGTAAGGCCAATAATAATGCCAGTCTTGTAATGGAGTTTTTCCACCAGATAGCCGCAAGGGATGGACACGACAAAATAAGCGGTAAAAAAGCAAAATTGCACGAGCATGACTTGCGTATAGCTGAGCGTGAATATGGCTTTTAAGTGCGGGATTAAAATGTCATTTAAACAAGTGATAAACCCCCAGATAAAAAACAATGTCGTCAATAGGCTTAACGGCCCACGATAGTTGGCGGTGTTGGGGGTTGGCATCATAGCGGTGTTACCTGTTGGAATGCGGGTGGGTTATAAGGCGTTGCGGGCAGGATGCGAGAGCAACAAATGGTCTGGGTCATTAATTTCAACCACCCAGCCTTGGCTTTGTAGTTGGCTGACATGTTCGGGCGTTAGCGGCAAATCGCTGCGGCGGTCGTTCTGATAGGGAAACATTGAAACGGCTATGGCTTGGTGTGCCGTCATTGCCGTCCAGTTTGGGATAGCGTCTTGGAGCAGCTTGGCTTGTTGGAAGGGCGGATAGACATGTCGTACCGGTGCGTAAGGGCATAGGATGCGATATACAAAAGCAAAGTTAGACATCACAAAACGCGGCTGTTTATTTTGGCAGATCGAATCGGGCTGGGTCTGCAAGTGATTTGCCACGCGCATGACCGATTGGTGGTAATTACTGTAATCGTAAAGTTGCGGCAGCGCATAAACGCGGGCTGCCAATAGTAGCGCGGCGAGCCCCAAGCCCCAATAGCGGAAGTTGTGGCGGTAAGCGGTGTTGTTAAACGCACAAACTGTCGCTACAAAAATGAAACACGAATAAGGCAGGGCATAACGTGCGTCTATATGGATGCCCCATTCATATTTGCTACGCGCGACGATGACCATCGCCGCGCCGATGGCGGCATACACCGCTGCGATAAAAAACGTCTGTTGCTCAATTTTTCGCCAGTTGCGCCAATTTTTCAGCGCAGGGTAGAACAACGCAGCAAACGCGCATAGCAGCAACACTACACCCCATATTGAAGAAGATAGCCATTTGTCCAGATCGCTGACAGACAACAAAGTATCCAACTGCGCTTTAAGGTAATCATGGCTGTTTTCGCGCACGCTTAAACTGCTGGGCGGCATCCAGTAAGGCTGCAATTTGCCAAACACTTGGTAGTTATGCGCCAGCAAAGGCACGATGAGCAGCCCGTTAGCCCCTAGCCACACCAAGCCGTTGGTCACTAATAGCCGACGTTGCGTAGGCTCAATAATAAACTGCCATACGCCATACAGCCCAATACTGAGCAATAAGCCCAGATTGGCATTCCTTAACACATAAGCCAAGCCCGTCAGCAACCCCAAATAAAACCATGACCGCGCGGTGTTGTCCGCCGTCAGCAGCCGCCCGACACAGAACACCACCAAACCCAATGACAGCGTGTCGGAGTAGGCAATAAAACCATGTCTTACGGCGACGGGAGTCAGCACCACCAACACAGCAATAGCCAAAGCCGATGTTAATCCCACTGCACGCTGAAACGCGTACACAATAATCACGGGCAGCAAAATCAAGGCGCCCAAACTGAGATATGGCGCGACGATTTCAACGCGCAGTTGCAAGAGATAGCTTAACAACGCCATCAGCAACGGAAAACCGGGCGGAAATAAGCGGTCGGGCGTGGACACTTCGGTGCTGTGGTCTAGGCCAAAAAAAGTTACTTCAAACACGCCGCGTGCCATAAAGCTACGCGCTTGCTCGATATAACTCGCGCTATCTACGCCATAAGGGATAAACGGGGCAAAGTAGGACACCAGTGCGGCACAGAGTCCAAACAATAAGGCTAAAGCATAAACGGTTAAGCGTGGTGTCATGGCTAGTTGTAGGTGGTTAGTTAGTGTTTATACAGGGCGGTGCGGCAGGGGCTTTAACCCTACATTTTTGAATGGTTGCTCAATCTTTTAGTGCCGACACGGCAAGGTCTAAAGCCGTTGTACTCCGATGTTAATCGGCGGTTATTTTTCCACCCAAAACGCTACCGATTCTTTGCCTACCATCACCTTAAATTCACCCGGTTCGACGATGCGCTTAAGGTCTACGCCTATAAAAGACAAATCCAGCGCGGTCAGGGTAAAGCTTAGGCGTTGGGATTGCCCAGGCGCGAGCGACACTTTTTGGAATGCCTTTAATTGCTTGGTGGGGCGCGTCACCGAGGCTGCCACATCGTTTATGTACAATAACACGGTCTCTTTACCCGTTAATGACCCCGTGTTTTTAACCGTCACCGCCACGTCTAGGGTTTCGCCAAGAAGGATGGATTTTTTGGCGACCTGTAAACCGCTGGTTTGGAACTCAGTGTAACTTAAGCCATGCCCAAATGGATATAAAGGCGTATAGCGGTTAAATTCAAACGCTTCGCTGGGTTTGTGGTCGTATAGCACATGGTCGTTGGTGTCGCGCGGATAAGAAATAGGCAGTTTGCCGTCGGGGTTATAAGCGCCAAACAAAATGTCGGCAATCGCCGTGCCGCCTTCCATGCCGGGCAAAAAGCCCAGCACCACAGCGGTGGCTTGTTGGGCAATGTCGGTGATAATGCGCGGCCTTCCCCCTAAAGTGACTAACACGACGGGTTTGCCTGTAGAGATCATGGCCTTCGCCAACTGGTATTGTGCCGGATCGAGATTAAGCGAGCTGATATTGCCGATGGTTTCGGTATACGGTTTTTCGCCTAGGCATAAGATGATGACATCGTGTTTGGCGGCTGTGGCGGCAGCTTGTTGTAGGCCATTGTTAGCCGCTAAGGTTGTGCTGTCAACATAGGTGACGGGGCCTGTAGCCTGTTGTTGTATCGCTTCCAAAACGGTTTGTTTTTCTGCGGGGTAGGCACTTTCATCATCGCCTTGCCAAGTGATAGTCCAGCCGCCGTTGAGGGCACTGAGCAAATTGGCGGTAGGGCCGGTGACAAAAATACGCGCCGATTTTTTGAGCGGCAATAGGTGGGTGGCATTTTTTGCCAGTACGATCGATTCGTGCGCCGCTTGGCGGTTGATGGCGAGTGCTTCGGCATCAGCCTGTGCCGACGGCGCAGTCATCGCGGGCTGCGCGGCAAACAAGCCCGCTTGGTATTTGACCGTAAGTATGCGCCTGACGGCTTCGTCGATACGCGCAATAGGCACTTCGCCTTCTTGCACCAAAGCGATTAGCAAATCGTAGAACGAATAATCAAACGGCACCATGCTCATGTCTATGCCCGCCATGACCGCCATTTTGACGGCTTCTTTTTCGCTAGCCGCCAATTTGTCGCGCCGATAGAGGTTTTTAATATCGGCCCAATCCGATACTGTAAAGCCTTTAAAGCCTAGTTCATCGCGCAAAATGTCGGTTAAATAATGGTGGTTGGCATGGCCAGGTATGCCGTCCACTTCGCCAGAATTGACCATAATAGTGGGTGCGCCCGCATTAATGCCAGCGGCAAACGTGGGCAAAAAATACTCGCGCAACATGCGTTCGCTTAGCCATGCCGGGGTACGGTCTTTGCCGTTATTGGGCATACTGTAGCCGACGTAATGTTTTAGGCAGGTTAGGGCTTTGTCGGGCGCGGCAAAATTATCGCCTTGATGGCCTTGGATAAACGCCGTCCCCAATACGCTCGCCAAATGCACGTCTTCGCCATAACTTTCCCATAAGCGCGACCAGAGCGGTTGTCGGCCTATATCCAGCATGGGTGAAAAATTCCAATGCAAACCCGATGCGCGTAATTCTTTTGCCGTGATCGCGCCTTCTTGATTGCTGAGTGCCGGATTAAACGTTGCCGCCATATTAATCGCTTGCGGAAACAAGGTGGCATTTTGGGTGTACGTTGCGCCATGTATGGCATCAATGCCATATAACACGGGAATTTTTAAGCGGGATTTTGCCGTGGTCGCCTGTAGGGTTTTAATGATGGCTTGCCACGTTTGCCGTGTTTGGGCTTTGCTGTAAGGCGTGTACGGCGCGTTAAGGATAGAGCCGACATGGTGATTCAGCAGCGCATCCTCGAGCTTGGCCTGATCGACAGGGTTGTTGGGGTTTATATGAGTCGTGGCGGCGATCATCGCGAAATCCAACTGGGTCATTTGCCCAATTTTTTCCTGCAAGGTCATTTGGGATAAGAGTTTTTCGACCTGGGTGCTGGTATCGTTGCCGCCTGAGTAGGGGGTTATCGCGCAACCCAGCACCAGCGTGAGTGGGAATAAGCTTAGGATGGTTTGTACTTGCAAGGTTGTCCTCAACTGATTAGGGTGGGTAGTCGGGCTATTTTAGACTGTTTAGGCAAAAAATTGTCAATTTGACAGGGGCGGGATTGAGTGACGGCGTAGGGCGTATTGGCGTAGCGTAATAAAGTCTTAAATCGTAGCCCGCAGTTTGCAAACAAAGCTATCTGTACAAGTTTTAAATACCATAGAAACGTTAGGTAACACACGGACAACCCCCTCTCCCTTAGGGAGAGGGCTGGGGAGAGGGGTATATAAACCTAAGGAGTCGATACATAAGCGTGCGCAATACAGGACACTTGCTGCTTTATTGCCGACACACCAACGCCTAAAGCCATACACGCCCGCCGCTAGTGTTTGACGTTGGAGAGTGGCAGTCAACCTCTGCTGGCATCAGCCTTGCTTGGGTGCTTTTTACTTAGTTTTTTTATCCCGTATAATGGCGATGCACAGCTTGGCTGTCCATAGTTACCCCCCTATTTGTTCTTCATCTCCCCGTTCTCTGCCTTAGCCAGGGGCCGGGATATTTTTAACCCGCCTTGCCGCCCTAATTAGAGTGACCTTATGAAAGCCGAACCCTGTACTTATGTGATTTTTGGCGCGACCGGAAATCTCTCACGCATTAAATTAATGCCCGCCTTATATCATCTTGATGTTGCCAATCGCCTACCCGCAGGCACACGCATTTTGGCGGTAGGCCGTCGGGTTTGGGATCAGGAAAAATGGCTGTCCGAAGTCAGGGACATGGTGGTTGCCAAAACGCGTGATGAGTTTGATGAGGCCGTTTTCCAGCGTTTTTGTGCGCGTTTACAGTACCATCAAGGCGATATACAAGATCCTGCGTGTTATTCATCATTGGCGGAATTGTTAAATGAAGACGCTAATTTTCCGAAAAACATCGCCTTTTATTTGTCCATCAGCCCGGCTGATTTTGGTTTGGTCATGGAAAAACTCAGCGATAACCAATTGTTTGACGAGCAATTTGGTTGGCGGCGGGTGATTATAGAAAAGCCGTTTGGCTATGATTTGGACAGTGCGCAAGCCTTGCAAAAACGCATCAGCCATTTTCTGCGTGAAGAACAAATTTACCGCATCGACCATTATTTGGGTAAGGGCATGGTGCAAAACGTGCTGGTGTTCCGTTTTGCCAATGTGCTGTTAGAGCCGTTATGGAACCGCAATTATATCGACCATATCCAGATCACCCATTCCGAAGAATTGGGCATAGACAGCCGGGGCGATTATTACAACGGTTCTGGAGCCATGCGTGACATGTTGCAAAGCCATTTGCTGCAATTGCTTACCTTAGTCACGATGGAGCCGCCCGCGTCTATGGAAGCCGAAGCCTTGCGCGATGAAAAAGTGAAAGTGCTTAAGTCCATCCGCCCTATCCCTAAAGAAGCCGTACATGGTTATGCGTTTAGGGGGCAATACGCGCAAGGCCAAGTGCGTGGCGAGAAAGTGAAAAGCTATTTGCAAGAAGACCATGTGCCCGCCAACAGCGTGACCGAAACCTACGCCTCGATGAAACTCTATATAGACAACTGGCGCTGGCGCGGTGTGCCTATGTATTTACGCACGGGCAAACGCATGGCGAAAGCGCAATCGACTATTTCAATCTGTTTCCGCCACCCGCCTTTGCAGTTTTTTCGCGACACCAACGTGAACTGCATGAGCCAAAACTGGATATTGCTGGGCATACAGCCTGAAGAGTGCATCCGTATTGAAATGACGGTAAAAGAACCAGGCTTGGAAATGAGTACGCGCACCAGTAGCTTGGATGCGAGTTTCCGTAATGATGACGAAAAGGCGATAGACGCGTATGAAGATTTGTTGCTAGATGTGTTAAAAGGCGACCGCTCGTTATTCTTGCGCTTTGATGAAGTGGAATATGCGTGGCGCATAGTCGATCCGATTTTACAAACCTGGGCGATAGAGCGTGATTATATCGCCACTTATCCGGCTGGCTCGTGGGGCCCAGAAGACAGCCGCTTATTTGAAAAGAGTTCGCAAACATGGCGCAGCTCATTAACGCCGGAGGGCAAATAATGCAAGAGCAGAGTGTATGGCAGGTGTTGGCGACAGCCGACGACGTGGCGGTGGCGGTTTATGCCGAAATAATGGCGGCAGCCCAGCGTGCAATTGCCGCGCATGGTGGTTTTAAGCTGGTGTTGGCGGGTGGCGGCACGCCCGAAAAAGTGTACCGTATGCTCGCCGAAGCCGATACCGATTGGTCCAAATGGTGGGTATATTACGGTGATGAACGCTGTTTGCCAGCCGACCATGCCGACCGCAACAGCGTGATGGCGCGTTTGGCGTTTTTGGATCAAGTCAGTATTCCGGCGGAACAGATTTTTACCATACCCGCAGAATTAGGCCCCGTGCTGGCTGCACAGCAGTATCAGGCCGTGTTGGCGACGGCGTTGCCGTTTGATGTGGTGTTATTGGGTATGGGCGAAGACGGGCATACGGCTAGCTTGTTTCCGGGCCATCAACATGCGCCCGATGAGTTGGCCCATGCCGTGTACAATTCGCCCAAACCGCCGCCCGAACGCGTGTCTATTAGTGCTTATGCCTTAAGCCAAGCACAACAAGTCATGTTCATCGTAACGGGCAGCAATAAACAAGATGCCGTTAAAAGCTGGCGGGCGGGTGAAGAATTGCCAGTGGCGGCTATTGCCCCGGTGAATCCGGTAGTCATCTATATAGATAAGGCCGCTTATGGGGGATAGGTGTTTACACCCGTCAGAAGGTGCTTTCCCTTAGCCTTGTAGGCCGGAATAAGCCGCTTTGAGTGTAGCGAAAAGTGGTGTTTCCGGCAAATCGTGGATGCGGTGTGCCGGAAACGGCTGTTTTCACTGGCGTTCAAACTGCCTTATTCCGGCCTACAAGGCTATAACTTGTTGCATGAACCGTGTTAGTCAATCACATAAGCCCCATAACCCACGACTTTGCTTTTGTCGCCTACGGTGTCGCCGGAATTGCGCAAATCAATGGTTTTGATGGTCAGGTCTTTATCCCGCGCCAGTTTTAACAAACCGCTGACAGGCACTTTGCCACAGGCGGCATCATTAAACAGGCACTCGTATTGCAAATGTTCAATTACGCTGCTGGTGGCGAGATCCAAGCGTTTAGCCGTCGCGTAATCGTGGTAATGGCTTAAGTCAGAACTCACGACGACCAGCGTTTCCTCGCCGCCCCACAGGGCATCAATCACCATGCTGACTTGCTCGGCACTGGCATCGCCCGCCACGATGGGCACAATCGTGAAATCATCCAGCATTTCTTGTAAAAACGGCAGGTGTACTTCCAAGCTGTGTTCATCGGTGTGCGCTTGCTCCAAATACTCCACAAACGGCAGTTGGGCAATGGTCGCCACGGCAGCTTGGTCTACGGTGATGGAACCAAACGGCGTGACAAAATATTTCGCCTTGCTGACCGCCAAGCCTTTAAAGTCTACGCGGTGCGAAGGGCCAATCAGCACCACGCGCGAGATTAAGTCGTGGGCTTTGGTCAAGCGCACATACGCGCTGGCAGCGACCGCGCCCGAATAAATATAGGCGGCATGAGGGGCGATGATAGCCTTAGGTACTTTGGCGCTCGTCTCGGCATCGTTTAAATATTGGTCTATCATCTGGTGTAGTTGTTGTCGGTTTTCAGGGTAATAAGTCCCTGCGAAAGCGGGTAATCTGTTCATTAGCGTTCCTTTCCCAGTCAAAGGTTATTGCACAAGCGAGTCATTATAGACAGTTAGAGCCATTAAAAGATTGTAATATGTCACTTTCGTGCTGACAAAAATCTTATAATTTTCAGTGTTTTGAAGTCTATAAAAATACCGCCCCATACAGTGTGCCTACTATAGGCCAAGATTGTGGCATGGGTGTATGACAAGATGATTTATGGGCAGTTCAA
>JABFST010000180.1 GCA_013140465.1 Methylococcaceae bacterium | reverse complement strand
AATGTCACTTGTGGGAATGCGCCTAGGGATATGGTCTTGCGTTCACCGCCAACGGTGTAGTTAAACCGCCACCACGTCGCCCACACGCAATCTTTGCGCACCAGCAATAGGATAAGCCCGCCGCCGTCGTTTAAACGCCCGCGCACTGCGTGGGTTTTTTGCAGTTCCGTGGCCTTTGCCCGTATGGCCTTGTCCAGTGCGGCGCGGTTTGTCGGTAGTATCTCGATTGCCATAATGTAGTAACCCCTAGCGGTAAAAAGCCATGACGGCGTGTTACTGCAAATGTTACTACACAAATTGTTGGACAACAATGGACAACACTGGATACTTGCGGACAACAAAAAAGCCATGTCCTGTTAAGAATCATGGCTTTATGTGTTGTTTTGTACGGTCTTGGATTTTAGTTTGGTGGAGGCGGCGGGAATTGAACCCGCGTCCGCAAGTACTCCGCCATAAGGTCTACATGTTTATCTCGCACTTTAATTTAGCCAGTGATTACCCGTCGAGCCAAGAAAACCACCAGCGATTCCGTAGGGTTTTAGCGCATCCACACCGGACGGATTTCAGCGCGATCTTATGTAAATGACCTCTGAGCGACTAGCGAACTAGTCTCCACCCGCATAAGCACAGATGGTCAAAGGAATGGTGCTGTGTTTAAGCAGCTAAAGCCATTGAGTAGTTTTCGTCGTTTGCGAATACTTAGTTTCTGTAGGATTTACGAGGTGTACAGTCCTCGACATGCGCTTAAGGTTTTGCTACCCACGTCGAAGCCATGTCGCCCCCTTGTGGTTTACAAGGCTATAAGACTTAGCCTTTACAAAAAAGTTCCAACTTTTTAGGGTTGTTGCCTGTTTGTATTTGATGCCCTAGCCTAAGTAGCTTAGGCTAGGATTTGCGCCTTTAGATAACGGTTACGTTTTCTGCTTGCGGGCCTTTTTGGCCTTGGGTGACGCTAAATTGTACTTTTTGGCCTTCATCTAATGATTTGTAGCCGCCAGAGTTGTTGATTTGTTGAAAATGTACGAATACGTCAGGGCCTGATGCTTGTTCGATAAAGCCGAAGCCTTTGTCCGAGTTAAACCATTTTACAGTGCCAGTAGTAAGAGTAGACATAATGAATCCTTTGAATTAAGTAATAAAGCCGTAAAGGCGGGTAAAGCTGGGAAATTTAGAAATTACTTAAAGAAACAAGGACGAGCTACTACTAGGAGGAACATCGAAAAGGTAAACAGAGGGTAAATCAGATTTTCAAGCTAACCGCCATTATAAGCATTATCTAATTAATGTCAATGCTTATATTTAATCGATGCGTAATAGCGGGCGGGTACGGTTATTTAGGCGATGCTGGGGTTTGTTTGATGCTGTCCCAATCCAGTGCCAAGGGCTGGCAGTGGGTGCATGGATGTTGTTTTAGCAATTGTTGGATGTTTTCTATGCGTGCGTGGCTGTCGGGGTGGGATGATAGCCAAGCGGGTGCGGCTTGGGGTTCTTGCGCTAATTTTTGTAACAAGGTCAACATGCCCTCAGGGGCAATGCCAGCATCGGTTAAGGCTAAATAACCTAGGTGGTCGGCTTGCTCTTCTTTGTCGCGGCTAAAGTATAGGCTGCCTAACTGATGGGTGAGTAGGCCGATAGGTGTGCTGACATCGCCCAGCACCGCCATGACGGCGATGCCCCAACCGAGGTTGTCCAGCAGGTTTTGTAGGGCGTGGCGTTGTTCAACATGTTGCACTTCGTGTGCGAGTACGGCGGCGAGTTCATTGGCATTGGCCATTTTAGCCAGTAAGCCTGAATGCACGACGATAATACCGCCGGGGAGTGCGTAGGCATTTGCGGTCGGGTCGGTTTTGATGCGCCATTGGTAATGGTAGGGCGAGTGCAGGGTCAGTTGTGCGCCTATGTGTTTGATGGCCTCTAGGGCTGGTCCGGTTTGCGCCAAGCTGCCTTCAGTCTCTAGTTGGGCGAGCAGCAAGCTTCCAAACTGTTCTTCGCGGGTGATGCTGACGAGAGTGCTTAAGCCATAAACGGCTTTTCCGTAACCCCACCATAATCCGCATGTCACTAACAGAACTGCCGCGACCAATGCCGCCGCCAAGGTTTTGTTAAAACGCTGGTGCCGATGTGTTTGCTTGAGTTGTGCGAGTAATAGGGCTGGCGCGTGTGCTTTAAAAATAGTTAAGTCATCGGTGCTTGCCAATTTTAAGGCGCAGGATTCGTCTGCGTCATTGCGCCAGGCTATAAACCATTCATCTTGTTCTATGCCACCTAAAGTTGCAGTCAGTTGGGTTATGTCCAAGGTCTGGGGGAGGGCAGCGACATGCAGCTGTTGCCCAGAAAAATAGGCGTGTGTAGGCACGCCTAAGGGCATTAGTGGCGTGTAGAGCAAGACTTTAAACGGGTGCATGTCCTTAAACGGCTAGTAAAAATGCGCTGACTTGCCCGATAAATGCGGCGGGCTGTTGCACATGCAGCCAGTGTCCGGCTTCGGCAATAACGCTTAATGTTGCCTGTGGAAATAATGCCGCCAAATCGTCGGGCTTGATGTAGTTGGATTGCGCACCTGCCAAAAATAAGGCATGTCCGGCAAACGGCGGCATTAGGCTGGCATCGGGAAACGCGATGATGGCATCGGCGTTTTGGTAAAAAAACTCTAAATTTACGCGCCACACATAAGCGCCATCGCGTAACACCAAATTTTGCAGTAAAAACTGGCGGTAACTGAGGTCAGGAATAGCTTCTGCCAAGGCCAACTCGGCTTGTTTACGGTTGCTTAACGAGGCGAGCGGCAAGGCTTTCAGGGCAGTGATGAGGGTATTGAAGCTGTGCTGGTAGCTGACCGGGGCAATGTCGGCAACAATCAGTTTGGCAACGCGGTCAGGATGGTGCAACGCAAACCACATCGCCACCTTGCCGCCCATGCTATGGCCCAACAAATGCGCGGTCTGCAAACCGTGGCTATCCATAAACGCCAATAAATCCGCCGCCATCGTCGGGTAATCCATCAGCGGATGGTGTGGTGAAGCGCCGTGGTTACGCAAATCCAACAGCCAAACTTGATAATCAGCGGCAAGCTTTTCGGCCACTTGCCGCCAATTGCGCCCCGAGGCAAAAAAGCCATGCAGGATGATTAACGGCGGGGCTTCCGGCAACCCCAGTTGTTCATACGCTAAGGCCAGCATCAGGCAAACACGAACATTGCGCCCATCAGGCCGCCAAAAATGCCGCCCCACACCACTAACCAACCCAAATGTTCGCGAATGATGGCTTGCACCATTTCTTTAACCAATTGCGGGGTGAGTTCGTTCAGGCGTTTGTCGATCACGCTTTCAATTTTGTCGATAATGTCCACGCCGATTTTATGCGCGTCCAAGCCTTCTTTGAGTGCTGACTTAAAACGGTCGGATTCAATCATCTCGATTAAAGTGGCCTGCATTTTAGCGGTGAACGGCTCTTTTAACGGTGCTAAGGCATCCGGGCCGCCCATCATCAGCAACATGCCGCCGAAGGAAGATTCCATAATCGAAGACACTAGGCTTTCATACATTTTGTCGTAATCAACGGCCTGTAAAAACGGCTGCAAATTAATCATGCCGCTGCCTTGTTGTTCTTCCGATTCGATAAACTGTTCGATGTTGTCCAAGTTAAAAAACTGCCGCATCATCAATTGTTTGATGGACAGCTTGAAGTCTTCAAAACGGTTAGGGATAACGCCGGAGCCATACAAAAACGGCACTTTTTCAAACAACATAAAAATCGCCAGCCAATTGGTGATGGCACCCGACAAGGCGAAAAAACCTATGGATTTGACGAGTTCTTGCTGCACCGGACAGACATAGCCAACGGCGATAATCAGGACGGAAATAAAGTTGGTCAGAAAGCTTTTGTTTAACAGGTTTTTCATCGTTTTTTTACAAACAGGTCAGTAATCGTGCCATCAATCATTTCTGCGGATAAGCCTAGGGTCTCCGCTAAAGTGGGATGTGCGTGGATAGTTAAGGCCAAGTCTTCGGCATTGGCGCCCATTTCCAAAGCCAGCACGGCTTCGGCAATCAAATCGCCCGCGTGGGTGCCGACAATGCCCGCACCTAAAATACGGCCCGTTTTTTTGTCGGTCAATAATTTGGTGATGCCCTCTTTGCGGCCTATGCTTAACGACCGCCCACTCGCCGCCCACGGGAATGCGGCTTTGTCATACTCTATGCCTTGCGCTTTGGCGGCGTTTTCGGTCAAACCCATCCAAGCGATTTCCGGGTCGGTATACGCGACCGAAGGTATCGTAAGGGCTTGCCATGTGACATCGTGTCCGGCAATCACTTCGGCGGCAAGTTTGCCTTCATGGGTGGCTTTATGCGCCAACATCGGATTGCCCACTACATCGCCTATGGCAAAAATATGCGGGACATTGGTGCGTTGCTGTTTGTCCACGGCGATAAAACCGCGTTCATCAACATTAACGCCCGCTTTGTCGGCGGCAATTTTATGGCCATTGGGGCTGCGGCCTACGGCGACCAACACTTTGTCGAACAGATCAAATTCGGGGGCGGTCTTGCCGTCAAAAGACACTTTTAAGCCGTCGCTTAACGCCTCGATACTTTGCACGCGGGTTTCTACAAAAATATTGGCATATTCGCCTTTGATTTTTTGCAGCAACGGCCTAACCAAATCTTTATCGCAGCCCGGGATGATTTGGTCTTGCATTTCCACTATCGTTATCTCACTGCCCAAAGCGTGATACACGGTCGCCATTTCCAAACCAATAATGCCGCCACCGACGATGAGCAGTTTTTTGGGAATATCCGCCAAATCAAGAGCATCGGTAGAATCCATCAGGCGCGGGTCATCATTAGGAAAGCTGGGGATTTTGACGGGTTGCGAGCCGACCGCAATAATAGCTTGTTCAAATTCGATGGTGTCTTCGCCGACCTGTACAGCGTGGTCGGACACAAATTGCGCCGTACCCGTAACCACCGTTACATTGCGCTGTTTTGCCAAAGCCGCCAAACCGGAGTTAAGTTGGCTGCTGACTTTGTTTTTCCAGGCGCGCAATTCGTCCAGATTGACTTCCGGGGGCGTGAACTTAACACCCGCAGGTATCAGTTCATGGGCTTCATTCAGCACACTCGCCACATGCAATAAGGTTTTTGACGGAATGCAGCCGACATTCAGGCACACACCGCCTAACACAGGATAGCGCTCAACCAGCGTCACTTGTTTGCCTAAGTCCGCCGCCCGAAACGCCGCCGTATAACCGCCTGGGCCACCGCCCATTACTAAAACTTCTGTTTTCAATTGCTTGCCTTTAAGGTGAGTCTGTTAGATTAATCCAAATATCCCAAGGGGAGGCGGGATGTGAGGAATGAGTCGCTTAATTTATGGCACTAGGCCGCAGGGATGACGCGTGATGGTTTTGAATGTTGTATCGGTATCCGCCAAGATTAGGTTTAACAGGGGGGGCTTGGCGGTAAAGCCCAGAATAAACGTGGTATGCGCCAGCTAGCCACCGATACTTTATGCGGATACCATAAACCTTGATAACCTTATGACAATTAGCCACATTCGTCAACACCGCACATTAACTATAGGGCGGTTTGGGCCACAGAAGCGCCAAAGCTATACTTGATGTTGACACTGTTGCGGATGTTATCAGGCTTTTTTTTAGCATGAAGGACACCAGACTTGGTATTTTTCTTCGTGTTATTAAGCATTTCGTAAACGTGACTGTGCGGGGTATAGGGTCGCCCAATACGGGTGCTAAGTCCGCAGGGACGTAAATCGCGGTGTCCTGCGTGGTCGTAATAAGACTGAATGGCGTACAATGTAAGCCCTAGTACGCCTACGCTGGTCAGCAGTTTTGACTGCCACATCTTAGACATCAGCAATCCTGCAGGCGGGTTAGTGCTATTTATATTGTTGGGTGTGCGTTTTTCCCTACCAAATTGTACAATAGCGGCAATTTGCGGTATTGCCTAGCTTAGCTAGGCTTTATTCTAAAAAAATGACTATACTTCTTTATGTTAGCCTTGCAATGGCTGCGGTCACTCCCTGTTTATGCCCAATAGGGCCACTTTCCTAAGCTAGCCAGTGCTGGCGGTAAAATAACAGTGTGCGCCAGAGCGGCGGATTACAATTTATGCTTTACATTAATCATCACGTTTATAAAGGGTTGTCATGAGCTGGTTTCATAAAAAACAAACGGCTGTCCTCAGCATAGACATCAGCACTGCCGCCATCAAACTGCTGGAGCTAAGCCGTGTTGGTACGCGCTATAAAGTTGAGGCGGTCGCGGTCGCCCCGCTACCACAACATGCTTTTGTCGATAAAAACATCGCCAATGTCGAGATGATATCCGAAGCCATAAAAGTCGCCTTAAAGCGTGCCGATACCAAGCTCAAACAAGCCACAGTTGCGGTATCGGGTTCGGCGGTTATGACCAAAGTTATCACGATGCCCAATGGCTTGTCCGATGACGACTTGGAAGGCCAAATTATGATAGAGGCCGACCAATATGTGCCTTATGCCTTGGATGAAGTGAACTTTGATTTTGAAGTGCAGGGCGTGAATGAAAACAATCCCGATATGATAGACGTGCTGCTGGTGGCATCACGGCGCGAGAACGTTGACGACCGTGTAGAAGCTTTGCTAAAGGCCGGGCTAAAAGCACGCATTGTCGATGTTGAGGCATTTGCTATGGAAAATGCGTTTACCTTGCTGTCTGACCAGATTGCCGATCCTACAGGCACCAAAACCGTTGCCATCGCTGATATTGGCGCAACCATGTCAACCTTAAACGTGCTGCATCGTGGGCGTATTGTCTGCACGCGTGAACAGGGTTTTGGCGGTAGGCAACTTACGGAAGAAATACAGCGCCGTTACGGGCTTTCCTACGAAGAGGCGGGGCTGGCAAAAAAACATGGTGGCTTGCCCGACAATTACACCGCCGATGTGCTAGAGCCGTTTAAAAAAGCCTTAGTCCAGCAAATCCAGCGGTCTTTGCAGTTTTTTGTGTCTTCCAGTGCCAACCGGGGCATAGACACGCTGGTGTTGGCAGGTGGATGTGCATCGATCCCAGGCATAGACAGTTTGGTGGAAAAAACGTTGGGCGTGCCCGTGTATATCGCGAATCCCTTTATGAACATGACCCTCTCGCATAAAATTAAGCCGCAATCCTTAAGCAACGATGCCCCCACAATGATGACCGCTTGCGGCTTGGCCTTAAGGAGTTTTGACTGATGGCACGCATCAATTTACTGCCTTGGCGCGAAGAGCTGCGCAAAAAAAGGCAACAAGAGTTTATGGCGGCTTTGGGCTTGTCAGTCGTTTTGGGCTTGGTCGTATTATTTTTTATCCACAGCCATTATGACGGCCTAAAAGCTTATCAAGACCAACGCAACCAAATGTTGCAGAATGAAATTGTGGTATTGGACAAAAAAATTGTCGATATTAAGGATATTGAAGAAAAGAAGAAAAAATTGTTGGCTAAAATAGATTTAATCCAACAATTGCAGGAAAGCCGTCCAAAAATAGTGCATTTGTTTGACGAAATACCCAAAGCGACTCCCGATGGCGTTTATCTTACGCGGCTAGTGCAAACGGGGTCGGAGCTGTTATTTGAAGGCAAATCGCAGTCAAATGCACGGATTTCTGCGTTTATGCGTGCTATTGAAGCTTCTTTTTGGCTGCAAACCCCCTCCTTAAATGTGATCCAAACTCCTGATAAAGGGGCTGACAAAAATGTTGGTGAACCTTTAAGCGACTTCACCTTGCACGCCAAACAAGGCACTAGAGCCAACCTAAGCGAAAACGGAGGCGCAAATGAACCTATCGGACATTAATTGGGATATCAATACGGCGGGTTCATGGCCGATACCCATCAAAATTGCCAGCATGGTCTTAGCCTGCGTGTCAGTGGTGGGGCTAGGGATTTACTTTGATACGATGGATCAGGTGGCGGCGCTTGAGGGTGCCAGACAAAATGAACAAACTTTAAAAGCCGATTTTGAAGACAAGCAAAAAAAATCTATTAACCTGCACGACTACAAAAACCAATTGACGCAAATTGAGGCATCATTGGCGGAAATGATCCGGCAAATGCCTACCGAAGAAGAAATTGCCAGTTTGCTTGTGGACATTTCCCAAACGGGCTTGGCAAGCGGTTTGGAATTTAAGTTGTTTAAGCCCGAAGCGCCCGTGTTAAGAGATTTTTATTCCGAATTGCCCATCACCATACAAGTCACTGGCAGCTATCAAGAATTGGGCTTGTTTGTCAGCGGTTTGGCTTCTTTGCCACGCATTGTGACCTTACACGATGTCAATATAGCACCCATCAACACTGACGGTATTTTGCTGATGAAAGCCACGGTAAAAACCTATAACGAAGGCTCGGAATTGGCGGCAATGTCCGCTGAAGCTAAGAAAAAAAGAGGGGGTCACTAATGGTGGTGCCGAGTACATATTTGTCAGGGCGAAAACCCAAGCTCACCACAGTGTTTAGCTTGGTGTTGCTGGTCAGCTTAAGTGCTTGTAGCGAAAATGATTTTACCGACTTGTCCCAATTTATTGCGAAAGTTAAGGCCATACCCAAAGGCACCATCAAACCTTTGCCTGAAATTAAGATCATAGAACCTTTTGTGTTTAATCCTGAAGGCTTGCGCGACCCGTTTAAACCTATCGTCCAACCCGAACTGCATGAGGAAATTGAAGAAATTGCGGCGGGCGGTGGCATTAGGCCTGACACCAGCCGCCGCAAAGAAGACTTGGAAGCATTTACTTTGGCTTCATTGCGGATGGTGGGCACCATCAACATGCAGACAAATTTGTGGGCGCTGATAAAAACCGACGACGGTACTATCCATCGCGTGCAAGTGGGTAATTACATGGGTAAAAATTATGGCAAAGTGATCCGCATCACCACCGACAAAATTGAGCTTATGGAAATTGTGCCCGACAAGCCAGGGACATGGCGCGAGCAACAAACCTCAATAGTGTTAACAGAGTAACTTGGGATTATCAAATGAATACTAAACAAGGCGGTATTATGTTGAATAAAATGGGGCGATATTTATATCTTTACCTAGCTTTTGGCTTGTTGTTGGCCCTATTCCAAAGTGCTCCGGTAACAGCGGGCGATCTGGCCATTTCCGGGCTAGACATCGTGGCCTTGTCGGGTGACAAACTGCAGATCCAATTACAGCTGAATGCTGCCGCGCCTACTCCTAAAGTCTTTAAGACCGATAATCCCGCGCGTATCGCATTGGATTTTTCTGCGGTTAAAAACGGCCTTGCCAAAAAAATGTTCCCGATTAACCAAGGCGCCATTACCAGCATTTATGTCGCAGAAGCCGCCAATCGCGTGCGGGTGGTGGTCAACTTGCTGGAGTCCACCCCCTACGAAACCCAAGTGCAAGGCAATAAAGT
>JABFST010000411.1 GCA_013140465.1 Methylococcaceae bacterium | reverse complement strand
CCCTCGGCACGCTCAAAATAGCCTTGATGAACTTCGATTGCGCCCGTGAACGCGCCTTTTTCATGACCAAATAACGCGCTTTCCAGCAAGCTTTCAGGAATCGCGCCACAATTGATTGCCATAAACGGTTTTTGGCTACGCAAACTCATGGCGTGGATGGCGCTGGCAATCAGTTCTTTGCCAACACCTGTTTGCCCTTGAATTAACACGGTTGCCGAGGTCGGGGCAATAATTTCAATAGACTGCAAAATTTTTTGCATGGACGGCGATTTAGCCACTATCGCAGGTGTTTGATGCTTTTTGGCAGGCCGTGTGCACCACAGATTTTGCAGGCTACTTTCTATGCGGGTATGCAGCGCGTTCATATCCTGGGTTTCTTTAACAGGCGTGGTGTCGGTGTATTCCATGCCCGGCTGATATTGCCCGGCTTTCGGATGGGTATAAATAGACACTTCGCAACAGCCGTCATTACGCGCAATGCTTTTTTTAATTTCCACTTTTGCATAACCAAAATTGCGTGCCGCAATACCGCCAAAAACACTGGATGTCATCCGGCATAATTCGGGAAAATTGTTGACGCGCTCACCAAACGGACAACAGCTATTGCTTACGGTAATGCAATCAGCGGTGCTGGAGGCCAAAGAAAACTTGCCGCCGATATTATTTTTTAGCCCCAAAATCAGCTCAATATACTGGTCTTTGTCCAGCAAATCGTTGTTATCGGTATTGCTGCGGTAGGTTTTTTCAAAAAAGCAGCCCGCTGTTTTGGCGATGTGTTCAATTAATTGCTCACAATGCTGCTGCCCTTGCTGTTCGCTGGCGTGCATTAATTCCAGGATAAAGGTTTGCAAGAAAAAAATCGGGCTGAGTTCGGCAAGGGAGTCTTGAGTCATGGCGGGCAGTTGTGAAATTAATGTTCACTCATTGAAGCACAGCTTCAGTCCATTCGGCAACCCAAAAACCTAAATGACTGTAATTAATAGATAATTAATTTTTAATTCGTTGGCACAGAATTCGCAGTAAGTGTAGCGGGGCAACCCAAATAACAACCAACCGAGGAATTTATAATGAGCCAAGAAAAACCACCTTTAGATCCACATCCCTTAAGTGAATACGTTGCCTGGGCAGGTTCGCGCAACCGTGAACCTATCTTGGGGGTATTAAAAGATAAGTTGCCTACCGCCCCCGCAGCGGTTATTGAGCTTGCCAGTGGTAGCGGTATGCACATCAATTATTTTGCGCCCCATTTTAAGCACTTGCATTTCCATCCTACGGATAAAGATGTAGAGGTGTTTGATAACATCAAAAAACTATCGCAAGATCATGGTAATGACAATATTGCCGACCCCGCACATCTGGACTTAACCGACCCGGACACTTGGTTTATCCCCGAAAAAGCCAACACTTTCTCGGCTATTTTTTGCATCAACATTTTTCAAGTCGCGCCTATTTCAATTGCCGACGGCATGATGCAATGCGCCGCCCATTTGCTCACCGACGACGGCTTTTTGCTGATTTATGGGCCATTTCGCGTGGAAGGCACGTTCACGACCGACTCCAATAAAGAATTTCATGAAACCCTAAGTTCAGCAGGCGTTTCTGAATGGGGCTTGAAAGATGTCGCGGAATTGCGCGCCGCAGCTGAACAGCACGGTTTGGAACTCAAGGAACAAATCGACATGCCCGCCAATAACTTCTCACTGATTTTTGGCAGAAAAGCATCATGAGTGCCCCCTGTTCAGCGGTTGTAATCGGTGTAGGGCCAGAACAAGGGCTAGGTGCGGCACTGGCAAAACATGCTGCCGCCCAAGGTCTGCATGTGTTTATTGCTGGACGCAGTGAGGACAAACTGCAACAGGTCGCTGAAACCATCACCCGGCAAGGCGGTCAAGTCACCGCTGTGGTCGCCGATGCAACGCTAGAACAGGATGTTGAACGGCTTTTTGCGGCAATTCGGCAACAAGCCTATCCGCTGGACATTGCTGTCTACAATGTGGACAGCAATTGCCCGGCACCGATTTTAGAAACCGACAGTGAGATGTTCACCCGCTTGTGGCAGCAAAATTGTTTTGGCGGCTTCTTATTTGGCAAACACGCCCTCAGCATCATGCATCAACAACGGCAAGGTACGCTCATTTTTACCGGAGCGACGGCATCATTACGCGCCAAACCGCCGTTTACCGCATTTGCAGCCGCCAAAGCCGGGCTAAGGGCTTTAGCGCAAGGCATGGCGCGTGAGTTTGGCCCACAAGGCGTACACGTTGTGCATACAATTATAGACGGCGTGATTAACGGGGATAGGGCAAGGACACAATTTGCCGATTATGTTGCGGCTAAAGGCGATGACGGCTTGTTACAACTCGATGCCATCGTGCAAACCTATTGGGCCCTCCACCAGCAACACCCCAGCGCATGGACGCAAGAGCTGGACTTAAGGCCGTATAAAGAACCCTTTTAATGCTTTCAGCGGCGGACTGCCGCTAGATAAACAGGAATTAATAATGAAAACATTTGTGTATGCGGAATACCAAGTCTCCATACCATTCGATCAAATCGACTGGCAACCGATTAATGTTGAAATGAAAAAATTTGCAGGCTTAAAATCGAAAACCTGGTTAAGCGGTGTCAACAACCAAACCGTAGGCGGATTTTATGAGTTTGATTCGATAGAAAACGCCCAGGCATATATAGATGGCTTGTTGATCCCGTTTGCCAAACAGGTGAACGGTAATCTTTCAGTCAAGCTGTTTAACGGCGATATTACCCAAGATGCTAATATGGGAATGTTGTCGCCGTTTTATCCGGCTTAAGCTTAGCCATGCTAAGGCGGTTGAGCGTTGGGCTATAGTGAAGATGCCCAACGCTACTGCCTAACAGTGCTTAATGCCCTACGGTGAGGTCAACCCGACAAGCAGAGCTTGAAGGTAGGCGTTCCTAAACAGAGTTTGGGAATGAGAAAAAAGGTGTTTTATATTTTTATAAGCATTTGATTTAAATATAAACTGGAGTGAAAACACATGTTTTTTCACTCCGATGAGCAAGCTTACGTTTATTCTTTCACGGTCTCTACTGCTCACCACATCCAACGCTAGCGTTTAGTTTTAGCGCACGTTACCGGGTTACGAACGCCTGACCCCGTCTTTTTGAAATTACTTTCAAAATAAGATCAATCTATTGACTTTAATTGATCTAACCCTATCATTAAAGTAAATTAATTGATGTTAATGGAAGAAAAATGTTAACCATCTCGCAAATAGAAATAATAAACCGCCTACATTTTGATAATCCTTGGTGGGAAACAGGCTGCATAGAACTGCGTTATCAAGATTATCCAAGACGCTTTTACTTTGCATCCTTTTTTAAATTGGTCAAAGAATCATCCATCAATCGCGCCGCCGTACTCATGGGGCCAAGGCGCGTGGGTAAAACCGTAATGGTCTACCATGTGGTGGACAAATTGCTCAAAGAAGGCGTTGAAGCTAAACAAATTTTATATGTGTCTTTGGAAACACCTTTGTACACAGGACTTTCCTTAGAAAAAATCGTCAATTTGTTTCAAAGCGAATTTAACCATAAGCGGCATGATGGCTTATTCATCATTTTTGACGAAATCCAGTATCTTGCGGGCTGGGAAGTGCATTTAAAGTCACTGGTCGATTCTTACCCGACCTACAAATTCATTGCCACAGGCTCGGCAGCAGCGGCGTTAAAGCTCAAAAGCAGGGAATCCGGGGCTGGGCGCTTTACCGACTTTTTATTGCCGCCACTGACGTTTGCGGAATATTTGGCGTTTATTGGCAAAGTTGAGGATTTGATTGTACAAAATGAGTGGCAAGAAGATGACTGGATTGCCAAAAACATCCATGAACTCAATAAAGAATTTATCAATTACCTCAATTTTGGCGGCTATCCAGAAGCGGTTTTTTCAAACCTTGTTAAGCATGACAGCGCCCGCTACATTAAAAGCGACATCATAGATAAAGTGTTGCTTAGAGACTTACCGAGCCTTTATGGAATTAGCGATGTTCAAGAGTTGAATAAATTGTTTACCACCATTGCCTACAACACCGGCAATGAAATCAGCTTGGACAGCTTATCGAAATCATCCGGTGTGTCGAAAAATACCATCAAAAAATACATCGAATATTTGGAAGCGGCATTTTTGATAAAAATCGTCAACCGTGTTGATTTTTCATCAAAAACATTTAAGCGGGCAACCACATTTAAAGTGTATTTGACTAACCCATCCATGCGGGCGGCCTTATTTGGCCCGGTTGATGATGACCATCTAGCGATGGGCGCATTGACAGAGACTGCCATTTTTAGCCAATGGTCTCATAGCGACACCATTGATAATTTACATTATGCCCGATGGAACACAGGGGAAGTGGATATTGTTTGGCTTAATTTTGCCACGCAAAAGCCAGCGTGGTGTGTGGAAGTAAAATGGTCAGACCAACCTTGTTCTGATTCAAGACTATTAAAAGGCGTAATAAGCTATGCAAAAAATAATGGCATAAACAGAATTCGAGTAACGACTAAAACTATTTTAAAAACAGGTACTTTTGATGATGTGGAAATCAAATTTCAACCCAGTGCCACTTACGCCTACATACTAGGTGCTAATATTCTGAATGAAAAGGCACTTGAAAAGAGAATAACAAAGCTATCTGCCGAGTAATATAGATGGCTTGCTGATCCCCTACACCAAACAGGTGAACGGCAATCTTTCAGTCAAGCTTTTTAACGGCGACATCACCCAAGAAGCTAATCAGGGAATGCTGTCGCCGTTTTATCAGGCTTAAGCTTAGCTATCCTAGGGCGGTTGAGCGTTGGGCTATAGTGAAGATGTCCAACGCCACTGCCTAACAGTGCTTAATGCCCTACGTCGAAGTCAACCCGACAAGCAGAGCTTGAAGGTAGGCGTTGCCAAACAGAGTTTGGGAACGAGAAATCAAGCCACCCCACACAAGATGATGCCAAACAATCGGCATTAACATCCCCCCTTAAATTCCACCATGAAAACCCTGCACCCCACTTTACGCCCAACTATTGGGCGCGATTGTTTTGGGTATTACCTGAGTGCAATCCTAGGATAAAGTTGGGCGTGTGGTGGGTTAGATGTTGTATAAGGCAGCGAAACTTAAGCCCCAATAACAAAATGGGCTTCCCGTTTAAGCTGGGACAGTTTGGGTGTCGTTCGCTGAGCGGAGTCGAAGCGAATCCCGCCGCCGGCTTCGACTCCGCTCAGCCAACGGCTCCTCAATCCCGCTTTAAGTGAGTAGCCACAAAATGTAGCAGCCCGAATTTTCCGTGACTTTTCGACCTGCTTATCCGTCCAAAATCATCTGGGTGTTGGGTTTATGTGCGCCATATCACTTCTGTCGGCTTGGGGGCCAATCTAGTTTATGCGATCTGTTACAATCCCAGCAGGGCAGCATAGTGTGGTTTGTAGATAGCTGCGAGTAACCGTTTGCCCTGTTTATTTTTGTCCTTTTCAGGACTGCACAAGCACCGGAGTCCGCCATGAATTTCAGCCGCGTTTGGGCCGTCACTTATAAAGAATGGCGGGAGATTTTTCGGGACAGGTTGTTTTTTGCCATGTCTTTCGTGTTGCCCGTAGGCATTTTTTTGGTGTTGGGGTTCGGCATTTCGTTTGACGTCGAAAAAATCAGTTTTGCGGTGTTGGATCAAGACCAATCGGCGTTAAGCCGCGATTTTTTGCACCGCTTTATCGATTCGCGGTATTTCGATTATAAAGGCCATGTCAACAGCGACCGCGAGTTGATGCCGTTGCTGGCGCACAGTGACATCCGCTTTGCCCTGATTATTCCGCCGCGCTTTCTGGAACAACTGACATCAGGTCAGGCCACTTCGGTGCAAAGCTTGATAGACGGGGTGTTCCCGTATCGTGCAGAAGTGGCTAAAGCCTATTTGACCGCGATTATTGCCGATTTTAACGCCCAATCTTTGGCGGCTTATTGGGCAACGACGCGGGCAATGCCCAAGCCCCAGGCATTGGCTTTGGTGTCGCCCGTGCGTTTGGTGCCACGCTATTTATATAACCAAGCCTTGCGTAGCCAATGGTCTATGTCATCGGGCCTGATGATGTTGGTGTTGATGGTGACACCGCCGTTTTTAACGGCTTTAGGCGTGGTGCGCGAGAAAGAAAATGGCTCTATTTATAATATTTATGCCTCCACCATCAGCCGTAGCGAGTTTATTTTGGGCAAGTTATTACCGTATTTGCTGATTTCTGGCATCAATATTTTGGTGCTGTGGTTGTTGGTGATGACCGTTTTTGGTACGCCGTTTAAAGGCGATCCCTTGTTTTATGGCTTGGCCTCGGTGGTGTATATCATCTGCACGGCGGGCGTGGGCTTGGTGGTGTCGCTATTGGTGCGCACCCAAGTGGCGGCGTTGATGCTGACGATAGTGATTTCCTTCGTCCCCGCCATTTTGTATTCCGGTTTGCTGGTGCCTGTGGAATCGATGGGGGCTATCACCCACACGGAAGCACATTTGTTTCCGACTATGTATTATTTGCGTATTGCCTGGGGCAGTTTTTTAAAAGGCTTAGGGGCGACGGAACTGGCGTTTGATGTACTGGCCTTAGTGGTATATGCGGTGTTGCTGTGGTCGGTGGGCTTTCTTAATTTTCATAAAAGGCCGTCAACATGAACTTTGCCGAGCTTGTGGTGTGGTGTGACCGGGTGTTGGCGATGACGGTCAAAGAACTTAAACAATTGCTGCGCGATCCGGCGTTGTTGCTCATCATTGCTTATTTTTTTACCGCAGACGTGTATTTGGCGGGTTCGGGCATTAATTTAAGCTTGCGCAATGCGCCGATTAAGGTGCTGGATCATGACCATAGCGCGGCTTCGCGGGAATTGATGTATCGGTTCCGCGCCCCGTATTTTGATTTGCAAGGCGAATTGACCAACCCTAGGCTCGCCATCAACGCCTTAAACGCAGGTTCGCTGCTGGCGGTGCTGGATATTCCTGATGGTTTTCAACGCCAGCTATTACAAGGCCAGCCTGTGGCGGTGCAGTTTCAAATCGATAGCACCAATACTGTGTTAGGCACCTTGGCAACGGCTTATGCGCTGGAGATTACCGCTGGTTTTGGTCAAGATTTTATTGCCCAACAGCGCGGGTTAGGCACGGCGCAACAGGCCAACCTGCCGATAATCGCCAACCGTCCTCGGGTGTTGTATAACCCTAACCGCATTGATGGCTGGTTTATGTCGATTTCCGAATTGCTGACCGTGATTACCATTTTATCGCTGATGCTGCCCGCCGCAGCGGCGGTGCGCGAAAAAGAGCGCGGCACCATCGAGCAATTGGCGGTGTCGCCGCTTAGTCCCTTACAGATTCTGTTGCCTAAGGTGATCGCGATGGGCATGGTGATTTTGCTGGGGGTCGGTATTTGCTTAGGGCTGATTATTGTGCCGATTTTTCATTTGCCGATTAACGGCAGTGTGGGTTTGTTTTTTGCGGTGACCGCCTTGTATGTGTTTGCCACTTCGGGCATTGGTTTGTTTATTGCCACGGTAAGCCGCAATCTCGCGCAAATGGCGATGTTGGGGATTTTGCTGTTAATGCCGATTTTATTGCTGTCGGGCGCATGGACACCGCCTGAAGCCATGCCGCAGTTGATGCGCATAGGCATGAAAGTGTCGCCGTTGTATTACTATAATGACATGGGCTACGCTATTTTATTAAAAGGCGCGGGGCTGTCGGTGATTTGGGATTCGTTGCTGGGCTTGCTGCTGTTAGGCATAGGCTTTTTTAATTTTGGCGTGTGGCGGTTTCGGCGGCAGTTTGGTTGAAGCGGTGGGCGGTGTTTGGCAACAGTTGAAGAACCCTATTTTTTGGGTGATGATGATTTTGTAAATAAAATGCAATGCAAGATAAACCCCTAGCAGTCGCTTAAAGACATGCCCAAAAAGCAAAAACAGGCTTCGGCAAAACCATAGAGGCTTTTTGCTGAGCGATATAAAAACCGCGAAGAATGTATGGCCCAAGCGTATTGGAGTGGGTGAATATTTTGGTCTGAGTTACGCTACTGTGAGCCGAGCAGTGAAACAGGCTGAAAAGAGGGTGGATGATGTCAAATGTAAGGTCTGACCCTGAGGTGATGACCCTGAGGTGATGACCCTGAGGTGAGTGTAAGGTCTGACCCTGAGGTGAGTGACCCTGAGGTGCTTGCTCCATTTTTCGCTTGGGGATGTTCGGGGGAATTTACTATTGACGGGGGTGAATAATCCAAGCAATATGCCTGTCAAATTGATTTAAGCGTGTTTTATTGATAAGAGCATAGGATGTGCCAACGATAAGAGGCGCATCAATCGCGTCGTCACTCGAACGATGCGCTTCGTACCTCAGCACATCCTATGCAGCGCACCTTATCGCGTTGTGAAGAAAAATCGGCGAAAGAATAATAAGTGCTTAGCAACAAGTCGTCATGTATAGCATCGTATTTTGATGCCGAATTTTCTGTAATTGGTAGAGAAAAATACATGCTAACTTCTAGCAATTCACTTAACAAAACAAAGTTATGAAAATATACATGGATAATTGCTGTTTAAATCGACCTTTTGATAATCAAGCAAATCTTAGGGTTCATTTAGAAGCAGAAGCGATAAAAACGATTATTACCTTAATTGAACAACAAGAATGGCAATTAGTCAGTAGTAAAATCTTGAAATTTGAAATATCAAAAATCGCGGATGAATCCAGAAAAAAAGAATTAATGGTAATGGAATCGCTCGCCAGTGAAATTATTCAACTTAATCCTTTAATTGCAACAAGAGCAAATGAATTTGAGCGTTTTGGTATTCAGTCTTTCGATGCTTTACATCTTGCGTGTTCAGAAAATAATGCCGATGTGCTTTTAACAGTGGATGATAAGTTTATAAAAAAAGCACAGTGCATCAATAAATTAAATATAACCGTTTGTAATCCGTTAGTTTGGCTAAATGAGGTTTTACCATGAGTGCAATTGAATATAAAACAGAACAAGAAATTCAAAAAATCGGCATTGATATTCTTTATAAAGGACTGGGTGCAACTGATTTTATTCGCTTTATGCAGCAGTTTAATCAGGGTTATGGAAACTATGTTGAAGACCGTCAACAGTGGCAAAAAAACTATTCTGTGAATGATATTCTTTCTGAAATAGAAAAAGGTAGTTAAAATAAACATGGAGTAGACTTGTTGCGCCCTTAACAAACAACTAGTTAGTCAGATAGAAATTCCAAAGCCCTGCACAGACTCCCAAGGCATCATCATATAAATCAATAAGATGGGTGCACAGCCAGTCTGACAAAATACGGTAACGCTTGAGGCCACCAATACTGTGTTCGACTTTTATCCTCTCGGAAGCCATCTGCCTATTCTCATCTTTTTGTCCCTCTGTTAAG
>JABFST010000140.1 GCA_013140465.1 Methylococcaceae bacterium | reverse complement strand
GTGGTAATGGCGCAGACACTGTCAGCAGTGGTCTGGAAGGAGCGTGGTCCACCAACCCAACCCGCTGGACCCACGATTATTTAACCTGGCTGTACACCTTCGATTGGCAACAATCCAAAAGCCCTGCGGGTGCAACCCAATGGATTCCCAAAGACGGCAAAGGCGAAAACTTTGTCCCCGATGCGCACATTGCGGGTAAACGCCATGTACCCATCATGTTCACCACCGATATTGCCTTAAAAATGGATCCCGCCTATCAAATAGTCTCCAAACGCTTTCTGGATAACCCCAAAGACTTCGAACTCGCCTTCGCCAAGGCGTGGTTTAAACTGACCCACCGCGACATGGGGCCGAAAGCCCGTTATGTCGGTGCGGATGTACCCGCCGAAGACTTTATCTGGCAAGACCCAATACCCAAACTCGACCACAAATTGATCGATGCCAAAGACACCGCCAAATTAAAATCAACCATTCTGGCTGCGGATTTGACTATTCCTGAACTGGTCAAGACCGCTTGGGCTTCGGCGGCAACTTTCCGTGGCACCGACATGCGCGGCGGTGCCAACGGCGCACGCATCCGTCTAGCTCCGCAAAAAGATTGGCAGGCCAACGATCCTGCTGAATTGGCCAAGGTGCTAGCGCGTCTGGAAACTATCCAGACCGATTTTAACCGCACCCTGAAAGGCGGCAAAAAAGTATCGCTCGCTGATGTCATCGTATTGGCTGGCTCGGCGGCAGTCGAACAAGCCGCGAAGCAAACGGGTATTAAAGTGCAAGTACCGTTCAAACCGGGCCGGATGGATGCCACCCAAGAGCAAACTGATGTCAATTCTGTCGCCGTGCTAGAACCCAAGGCTGACGGTTTCCGCAATTATTTTGCTCAGGATAATACCCTTTCACCAGCCGAACTGCTGGTCGAACGCGCCAATTTCCTGAACTTAAGCGTACCTGAAATGACCGTGCTAGTGGGTGGGCTGCGGGTGCTGGATGCCAACACGAGCCATGCCAAGCACGGGGTGCTGACTAACAAACCCGGCACCTTGAGCAACGACTTCTTCATCAACTTGTTGGACATGTCCACCCAATGGGGCAAATCAGCAAACGCAGGTATTTACGAAGGCCGGGATCGCACCAGCAACCAAGTCAAATGGACAGCCACGCCAGTGGATTTGATTTTTGGCTCCAACTCCGAATTGCGGGCAGTTGCGGAAGTTTATGCCGCCAACGATGGCAAAGAAAAATTCGCCCAAGATTTTGCCAATGCTTGGGCTAAGGTGATGGGGCTGGATCGTTTCGACTAAATTAATTTCATTAAAATTTCACAATCATGTCACGCGGTTTTACTAGCATGGGTTGCCAAAAAAAATTTGGCTTTGTTTTTAGCCACTTAATAAATCAATCCACTAGGTATAACCATGAAAAAACTGCCCTTAATAGCCGCGATAACAGGGGCATTGGCCTGTGCCAATGCCCACGCGCTTAATAACTTTACCTTGACCCATGAATGGACGTTTAACCATACTGCTGGCAATGGCTCTAGCGCGATGGGCTCGGAAATCGTTTCTTATGATGCCGCCAATAACCGCCTGTGGGTGATCGGCACCGATGCCAACCAAGCCAATATTGGCAAAGGCGGTATTGACGTGTTGGACATGTCAGGTACTTTGGTAAATAGCATTGCCCTTAACAACTTGGGCGTTAATAGCGTAGCGGTCAAAAACGGTCAGGCCGCCGTGGCGATGACGGGGACCAGCAAACTCGTCCCGGGTGCTGTGCGATTTTATGACACCGGCACTTATGCCCAACAAGCCGAGGTAACTGTTGGCGCCAATCCCGATGCTGTCACCTACACGCCAGATGGCAGCCGCTTGTTGGTCGCCAATGAAGGTGAGCCGCTAGACTATACAGGCAGCCCAGACCCCGCTGGTTCAGTCAGCATCATCAATACCAGCACCTTCGCCAGCCAAACCGCAAGCTTTACTGGTTTTGACGGTCAAGAGGCGACCCTGAAAGCCGCTGGTGTGCGTTTGAATGGCCCGACCTCGAATGTCTCGCAAAATGTGGAGCCGGAGTATGTTGCCGTCAGCGCCGATGGCTTGACAGCTTTTGCAACCTTGCAAGAAGCTAATGCTATCGCCAAAATCGACATAGCCACTGCCACGGTTTCTGAAATTATTGCAATGGGCTTAAAAGATCACAGCCTGGCAGGTAATGGTTTGGACGTTTCAGACCGTGATGGTGCGGGCAATAATCCTTTAAACGGCAATATACAAAACTGGAAAGTATCAGGTATGTATATGCCCGATGGCATTGCCAGCTTCACTAATGGTGGCAATCAGTTTTACGTTACCGCCAACGAAGGCGATGCGCGTACAGATTGGCCGGGTTTAACGACGAAGTCCGTGTCGGCAGCGCCAGCATAGACCCTGTGTTAAATGCCGCACTGGTTGCCGCGCATGGGGCCGACTGGAAAACCAACAACGACAAACTCAACCGCATGACGGTCAGCACATCTGGCGACACCGACGGTGACGGTGATCTCGACCGTTTGGAAGCCTATGGTGCCCGCTCATTTTCCATATTGGACGTAAACGGCAGTATTGTGTTTGATTCCGGCGATCAAATTGAACAAATCATTAAGGCGAGCTATTCCAGCTTATGGGACGATAGCCGTAGCGATAACAAAGGGCCCGAACCAGAAAGTGCAGTGGTTGGTCAATTTGACAACAAAAATGTGCTGTTTTTGGGCCTAGAACGCTCTAATGCCATCATGATG
>JABFST010000503.1 GCA_013140465.1 Methylococcaceae bacterium | reverse complement strand
TGTTAGGTCTTCCAATTTTTCAATGGGCAAGGTGTGCAATTGCGCCAGCGATGGTTCAAGTTCGGGATGGATGCCGAATTTTCGCCTTAACAAGCGTGTCACTAAAGCAATGCATTCTGCTTGACGGCCTTCTTGGTGACCTTCTTGACGACCCTCTTGACGGCCCTCTTGTCTTAATATTTGTGCAAGCCCCATAATCTCACCCTCTTCGTTTAGGTAATGTGTTCGGAATTCGATGATTTCCTGTTCACTAAGATCGGCGTAATAATCGATAAAGTCAACATACTTGCGTTGTTTGTTCGGATTTGGTTCAAATTTAAGCAATCCAAGTTGTGCTGCCAAATAGATTTGCAGCCGCTCTTGCTTAGGGTGGTGCATATTAGGCAAGTTCAGGCGGGCGATTATATTGGTACTGTCTTTATAGTCATGGGCTGACAACCGTTTTAAATCGCAAGCCAGATAACGGAACTCCAAATAACTGTGCCTGTCGCCGCCTAAGCGCAATTGATTTTGCCGTGTTCCAATATTTAAAAAAATGACCACCGGAATGACCCGGTCGGTTTCCATCAACTCTGCCATGTCTAGGCAATAATGCGCCAAGCGATGGATTGAAAAGCGGTTTGTTTGGGATTCTTCTTCCATGACAAACACAATTGCTTCGCGCTCGCCATTGGGCCATTCTACCAGCAACGGCACGTCAAGCTCACGAAAACGGTCGCCTAAACGATCTTTTAATTGTTCCTGGCGTATCGGGATAATTCGCGCCTGATGTAAATTGTCGCCCATTTCGTCTTTGGCAAAAAAAGCCAAAGCTTCGCGTGGATAATCTAGGATCAGGTTTTTAAAGTTTTGGTCATGCATGTTTGCTGGATCAAAATTAAAAAACTAAAACCCGTGTGGTAATCCTTAACTGGTAGGGGTTTTAATTCCGCTTCAATAACCTGTTCTGCTTGGGATACGATGGCGTTACACAGCGGGTTCTTGGCTGCCAAAGTGTTTTTCACCGCTAAACCGATGTTGGCAGTTTTATTACTGTGCCTTAAATTGCCCCTGATGACCAATAAACCATTGGTAAGTGCTGGCTAGTCCTTCAGACAAAGATATTTTGGGCTGCCATCCCAATGATTTTATTTTGCTGACGTCCATCAATTTTCTGGGGGTGCCGTCGGGTTTGCTGCTGTCCCAGACGATTTTACCTTGGTAGCCCACAACTTGTTGTATGGTTTCCGCCAATTCCCGGATGGTCACATCTTCGCCTGTGCCTACGTTTAGGTGTGAAAGCATGGTTTCGGTGCTGGACTGGTAGTGTTCTGTGCTTAAGCCCAGCACATGTATACAAGCGGCTGCCATATCATCAACATGCAGAAACTCGCGTTTTGCCGTACCCGTACCCCATAGCGTGACGGTAGGGGAGCCGTTGGTTTTTGCGTCATGGAATTTTCTGATCATGGCGGGTATGACATGGCTATTTTCTAAGTGAAAATTATCATTTTGGCCATATAAATTCGTAGGCATAACCGAACGGTAGTCAGTTCCGTATTGGCGGTTGTAAGATTCGCATAATTTAATGCCGGCAATTTTGGCGATGGCGTAGGGTTCGTTGGTGGCTTCTAATATACCCGTCAATAACGCGCTTTCTTGCATGGGTTGGGCGGCTAATTTGGGGTAAATACAGGAACTGCCTAAGAACAGTAACTGTTGGCAACCTACGGCCCACGCCTGATGTACAATATTGGCTTCCATCATCAGGTTTTGGTAGATAAATTCAGCAGGATATACGTTATTTGCATGAATGCCGCCTACTTTAGCCGCCGCCAAGATGACTTGAGCCGGTTGTTCTTGTTGCATAAACTCGCGGACGGCTGCTTGGTTTGTCAGGTCGAGTTCTGCATGGCTACGCACGACTATGTTGGTATAGCCAGCGGCTGTTAATTGTTGGGTGATGGCACTGCCAACCATGCCCCGATGCCCAGCCACATAGATTTTTTGATGCTTTTCAACCATTGTTATTCCCTGCTCACTGAGATGCTATAGCCTTGGTTTTTTAATAGTGCGTGTTTTCTGGCTTCATCAAGGTCGTAGGCGACCATTTCACTGACAAGTTCTTGCAGGGTGATTTGCGGCGACCAGCCGAGTTTCTCTTTGGCTTTGCTTGGGTCGCCCAATAGGGTTTCCACTTCTGCTGGCCTGAAATAACGGGGATCTATCGCAACAATGTTTTGCCCCAGCACCAAACCAGGGGTTTTGTCCCCTTCGATGGCTTCGACATAACCTTTTTCATCAACCCCTGAGCCTTCCCAACGTAGGCTTATGCCGAGCTCTTGTGCGGTCATTTCTATAAACTGCCGGACTGAATATTGTACGCCTGTGGCAATAACAAAATCTTCGGGTTGCTCTTGTTGCAGCATCATCCATTGCATACGCACAAAGTCTTTGGCGTGGCCCCAATCGCGCAGTGAGTCCATGTTACCCATGTACAGGCATTGTTCCAAGCCCATTGCGATGTTGGTCATGCCGCGCGTGATTTTGCGCGTGACAAAGGTTTCACCACGGCGCGGTGATTCGTGGTTGAACAATACGCCATTGCAGGCATACATGCCATAAGCTTCGCGGTAATTGACGGTAATCCAATAGGCGTAAAGTTTGGCAACAGCATAAGGCGAGCGCGGGTAAAACGGGGTGGTTTCTTTTTGCGGAATTTCTTGTACTAAGCCGTATAACTCGGAGGTGGAGGCTTGGTAAAAACGCGTTTTCTTTTCCAGCTTTAAGAAACGTATTGCTTC
>JABFST010000025.1 GCA_013140465.1 Methylococcaceae bacterium | reverse complement strand
ATAGCCGTAGCTTTCGTGATTACTTGTAAGGACTTAGATATCATGCACGATAACAAACCCTAACGTTTTAAAGGTGTACGCTTAACCCTGTCGCCACGTTATGGTTTCGGTTTTGCAGCGGTAAAGCACGGCTAAGCTGTCAAAATCTGCAAATACCATTGGATAGTTTTCAGGATACCGCTCTCAAAGTTCTCGTCTGCTTGCCAACCCAGCTCAGTTTCAATTTTGGTCGCATCAATGGCATAACGGCGATCATGTCCAGCACGGTCTTCTACATAATTGATCTGGTCTTTATAACTGCCTTCGGGCTTAGGGCGCAAAGTATCTAAAATCTCACACACCTTGTCAGCAATATAATTGTTGTTGCGTTCGTTACGCCCACCGATATTATAGACCTCGCCCACTTTACCCGTATGGTAAACCAAATCAATGCCTTTACAGTGATCCAACACATATAACCAATCGCGTATATTTTTACCATCACCATAAATAGGTATAATCTCCCCATTGACGGCCTTACGGATAATAGTAGGAATCAACTTTTCGCCATGCTGTTTAGGCCCATAATTGTTGGAACAATTAGTAGTCACGGTATTCATCCCATATGTATGGCAATAACTGCGCACTATCATGTCACTCCCCGCCTTACTTGCTGAGTAAGGTGAATTGGGGGCATAAGGTGTAGTTTCGGTAAATAGCCCCGTTTCACCTAAGGTGCCATAGACTTCGTCCGTAGAAATATGGTGGAATCGGCAATCTTCGTAACCCAGCTTAAAAACAAATGGCTTTTCTTGCCAATATTTATAGGCGACATCGATTAAAGTAAATGTACCAATCACGTTGGTTTGGACAAATACGCCAGGATTTTTTATCGAGTTATCAACATGGCTTTCTGCGGCAAAATGAATCACGCCGCGTATATCATGCTGCAAGAACAACTGCTCAAGTAACGCACGGTCACAAATATCACCTTGTACAAAGGTATAACGGGGATTCCCTGCCACTTCCTTAAGGTTGTCGAGATTGCCCGCATAAGTTAGCAAATCAAGATTAATAATTTGATATTCTGGGTATTTTTCCACAAAGTAAGGCACAAAATTGCTGCCTATAAAGCCAGCACAGCCAGTGACTAAGATTGCTTTCATTGTTGGTTTCCTATAAGTGCATCAAGACAGTCGCGTAGACTATCTTTCCAATAAGGTATGTTCAAATCAAAGTGTGTTTTAATTTTAGCCTTGTTCAACAAACTATAATGCGGACGTTTGACTGGCGTTGGATAATCCTTGGTTTCTATGGGCTTAACATGGCAATTAATGCCAGAAAGCTCAAAAACTGCTTTGGCAAAATCATACCAACTGCAAACACCCTCATTACTAAAATGGTAAATCTCTGTGCCTTTATGGGTCAAACCATTAGGATGCCGAATCATCGACAATATTGCGGCTGCCAAATCACGCGCGTAAGTGGGGGAGCCTATTTGGTCGTAAATCACGCCTAATTCCGTGCGATCCTTGCCTAACCGTAACATGGTTTTAACAAAGTTATTGCCAAATTCTGAATAAACCCAAGAGGTTCGAATAATAGCTGAATTGTCTGGGTTGATTGCCAATAGTGCCATCTCGCCATCCAATTTGGTTTGACCATAAACACCATGAGGCGCAGTTGGATCTGTTTCTACATAGGGCTTGAAATTATCACCCGCAAACACATAATCGGTAGAAATATGGATTAAGGTAATGTTCTTTTCCTTGGCGATTAGTGCCAATGCCTCAACTGCCGATACATTGATCGCTGTTGCCAAATCCGAGTCCGATTCCGCTTTATCAACTGCCGTATAAGCGCCGCAGTTAATAATGGCTGCAAACGATTTGTCGGCAAACCAAGCATTTAGGGCATTAATATCGCTTAAATCAAAATCATTTCGCGTGACAAACGTAAACGCAAAGTCTTCATAAAAGGGGCTAAGCTTGGACAGCTCACTGCCGAGTTGTCCATTAGCCCCAGTCACCAATACGGATTTAGGCATAAAGGCTCACAGCATAAGTAAACAGCTCAGCTTGTTCAAGCGTAGGTTGGCAGGTATCTTTTCCTGATAACTGTAAGTTCTCTTTGGCAAGTTGCCAATCAATGGCTAAGGTCGGATCATCAAATGCCAATCCACGGTCATTTTCCGGCGAATAATAGTTATCCACCTTGTAAGCAAAAATGCTGTCGTCTTCTAACACCACAAAACCATGGGCAAAACCGCGCGGGACGAACAATTGGCGTTTATTTTGTCCAGACAGTTCTACAGCAACATGCTGACCAAAAGTGGGGCTACCTACCCGAATATCAACGGCAACGTCCAATACCTTCCCTTTAATGACGCGAACTAATTTCGTTTGTGCAGCAGGTGCCAACTGATAATGCAAGCCCCTAAGCACACCGCAACTAGACTTCGACTCATTATCTTGTATAAAATTTACAGAAAAGCCCAAATACTCATCCAGCTTATCTTGGCGAAAGGTCTCAACAAAATAACCACGATCGTCACCAAAAACTTTGGGTTCAATAATGATAATACCTGGAATTTCTGTCTGTATAAAGTTCATTGACTGTCGCTCTCTTCACTTGCCTTACGCATTAAATACTGGCCATATTGATTTTTCGACAAGGGTTGCGCCAATTTTAAAAGCTGGCCTTTAGAAATATAACCCATCTCGTAAGCGATTTCTTCTATGCACGCCACTTTAAGGCCTTGCCTGTTTTCGATAGTCTGAATAAAGTTCGATGCTTCCAATAACGACTCATGAGTACCCGTATCCAACCAAGCATATCCCCTGCCCATTAATTCGACCTTTAACTCACCCAGTTCAAGATAAGTCTGATTGACCGTCGTTATTTCTAGCTCGCCACGATGTGATGGCTTGATGTTTTTTGCAATATCAACAACACTATTGGGGTAAAAATATAGCCCGACTACCGCGTAGTTACTTTTCGGTTTAGCAGGTTTTTCTTCTAAACTCAAAACATTGCCATTACTGTCAAACTCAGCCACGCCATATTGGTCAGGATCTTTAACATGATACCCAAATACAGTTGCTTTTTTGTGTTGCGTAACATTAACAACTGACTGAGCCAATAACTCCACTAAACCATGACCGTAAAAGATATTGTCGCCGAGCACCATACAAACATCGTCATCGCCAATAAATTCTGCACCCAAGATAAATGCCTGTGCTAAGCCATCGGGAGAAGGTTGAACTTTATAAGAGAACGTCATACCGATTTCTGAGCCATCACCTAATAGCTCCTCGAATCTAGGCAAGTCTTTAGGCGTAGAAATAATCAGAATATCCTTAATACCTGCCAACATTAATACTGATAGTGGATAATAGATCATGGGCTTATCATAAATTGGCGTCAATTGCTTGCTAACACCTTTTGTAATTGGATAAAGCCTAGTGCCACTACCACCCGCTAAAATAATACCTTTCATCTATTCGCTCCGTTAAACTCACAAGTTATAAATTGCTTAGTCATTAAAAATTATAGCCACAGCATCATTCTTAAACAGGAGCCATTTAGGTGGATTTTTGGTAACTATACTGATACACATAACGCCCATAACCGTAATTGCTGGACGACTCAGGTACGTCGTTAAAAACAATACCTTTGATATTAACCCCAGCCTGATGCAGACGTTTAGTACTTTGCTCCAACTCGCGTAATGGATGCTGGCCTGCACGAATTACCATTAACGTGGCACTCGCCATACGACCAATAATAGCGGCATCAGTCACAGCTAAAATGGGGGGTGAATCGATAATCACATGATCGTAATGCTGGCTCACACTAGATAAAAAACTACTAAAGCGTTCGTGCAACAACAACTCAGATGGGTTAGGCGGAATCGCCCCAGTGGCGATAAAATCGAAATTGGCATGGGGTATTTTATGGATGACATCTTCCAAAACCATCGTATTGGAAATCAACTCCGATAAGCCCCGCTCCCTGCTGACGCCAAGGTTTTTATTGATAAAACCTTTGCGCAAATCGCCATCTATCAACAATATTTTTTTTCCGGCATCCGCCAAGACTGTGGCAAGATTGATAGAAACGAACGACTTGCCCACCCCCGGGCTGGGCCCAGTAATCATAATAATATTATTACGCGCTTCCAAAAAAGCAAAATGCAAAGTTGTGCGTAAGCTACGCAAACTTTCTATCGCAAGGTCATCGAAATTTTCCAATGCCAAAATTGAAATTTCATTGGATTTTTGCTGATTCTTTTTTAGTTTTATATTAATTTTCTGTTGCTGCGCACTGTGGGGAATAGTCGCATAAACGGGGATATTGAGTTGTTTTTCAATTAAATCGGGATCAAACACGCCACGATGCAATGATTTTTTGATAAAGGCAAACGCAATCCCTAAAATAAGACCTAGAACTAACGAGACCGCAACAATTAATGCTTTTTTAGGTTTTATAGGTTTATCCGGCATCACCGCATAATCAATAATTCTTACATTACCCACTGTACCTGCTTTTGAAACACGCAGGGTTTGGGTATTATTAAGCAAAGCCGTGTAGAGTTCGGTATTTACCTTAACATCTCTTGCCAATCTTAAAATCACTTGCTGGGTTTCGGGTAGTGATTCTATCTTCTTGTCATTCGTATTCATTTGCACTTGCAAACGTTGAATCTGCTGATCTATAGATAACACGGAAGGGTGTGACTCGGTAAACTTTTGCCGCAGCTCGTCACGTTTTTGTTGCATCAGGGTAATTTGGGTTTGTATGTCTACGACACCTTTAAGCACACCCTGTGTTTCGAGATCCAAATCAATAGAACCGTGGCGGGTCCTATAATCGTTTAGGGCAGTAGTAGCCGCATCAAGTTGCTCTTTCAGCATAGGCAACTGCTTTTCCAAAAAATCCAAAGTTTTTTGGGCTTCGGCTGATTTTTGCTCAACATTCTGGCGGACATAAATATTTGCCACTTCGTTTAAAGTCTTAGTCGCCGCACTTGGGCTACTCGATTCTAAGGTCAATTCTAAAATGCCCGTCTTTTTGCCTTTTTCGGCAACGGTCATGACTTCCAATAGCTCAGCAATCGCACTACCCTCTGATTGGCGCATCAACACAAACTGTGTGCCTGGGCGTGACTTTAACAACGAAACAAACAGCGCAACTTCTTGTTGGATACCATCGACATGCTTACTGGCCAGCTTGCCAACCTCTCCCTCCAAAATCACATTATCTTCAAAGGTCAATTGAAAATGACCATCTTTGCCGGCGATTAATATAAATTTTTCACCTAACCAATTGGATGGGACGGTAAACGTGTCTACGCGTATATCTTCACCACCCCAGGCATATTGGGACTGCCCGAATAATGGGCTAGACACTGCAGCACTTTCGTTTTGTTGCTCAAACCGTCTGGCTACCGCGCCTCCTATGACAGGAAAATGTTTAGACTTGACAATTATTTCAAGATTGAGGTTTTTGACTGTCGCCCCTAAAATCATCCTAGATTTAACCAGTTCAATTTCGGTCATCACCTCAACTTTTTCACCCATTAATGCCGAAATAGGCTCCAAATCACCTAAAGACGGGGAGTTTTCTTGCACTTGCAACAAAGCATCAGCCTTATAGATGGGCTGGTCGATTAAGGCTTTTGCCGTACCTAGAAAAAACACTACAACAGTAATGGCTATAATAAGCCATTTGCTGTCAATAAGAGTCCCTATTAACTCGCCCAAATCTATTTCATCATCATCTTGACCCGGAGAATAATTAACAGACGTTTTTTGGTTATCAGATAAAGTATTTGACATTATTTAAGCAGTAGGGTGTGGTGAAATAAATCTTAGGTGATAACGTACCGATTCAATCCATCGTTATGAATGGCTCAAATCTAAACAGTTTAGCGGCTTTCCGTACACGACAACGATGGTATTGTGGAACATCTTTTTGTCGTGTATTCGAATCCAAGGGTATTTATGTGGCAAGTGCAAACAGATACCTAAATATTGGCTAACCGATGGTCAGCATAAAATCTTTCTATGTTCATGCAATATTAAGCTAACCAAAGCCCCTGCCAAGACTATTGGCCAATAAATGGCTGAATCTTTAAAGAGCCATCGAATACATTCAGCAAAGTGATAGTAGGTTGGATTTGGTTGATGATCTGATTCCAGCGTATGCCTTCAGCACGGTCAACAAAAATCACATCACGCGGCTGTAAAGGAAAACGGTCAGCCAACAACAAGGCATCTGGGGATTTGGCATCCAAATGAAAAATTTTCGCTTTGCCCATGCTCCCTCTAAAGACAAAAATCCTCGCAGCATCCGCCAACTCTTGGCTGATACCACCGGAATCACTAAGGGCTTCAGCCAAGGTCATGCGGCCTTTGCTCATATACAGGCTTCGAGAACGAGTGGAGTTGCTGCCACCAGGTACAGCTTGGCTGCCGTTACCCGTAGTACCGCTGCTAGTATCCCCAAACACAAAAATCTTATTAAGTTGCCTGTCGGGTACATTAAGCACATCGCCGTGATGTAATGACACATTTTGGCGCAGATCACCGCCCTCATATAAAGATAGCAAATTTACTTTGTAAGTCTTATCGCCACGCGTCAGGACAATATTGCGCGCATCGGCTTCAGGACTCAATCCACCAGCACTGTTAATCGCTTCCAAAACAGTCAGGGGTATATCCTTGACGGACTGTATGCCCGGGGTCATAACCTCACCCACGACATAAACCCGTTGGCTTCTGTAGGAAGTGACGCGTACATCCAGTTGGACTTGCTCGATGTAAACAGATAACTTTTGGGTCAATTCTTCACGAATTTCTTCAACGGTTTTGCCCTCAGCCTTAATGACACCTGCATAAGGATAAAAAATATTGCCGTCTTCACCAACAACTGTACCCGCAGTCTCGGCTGAACGAAACTGACCAGCGGGTATAGTTAGCTCGGGATGCTCCCAAACTGTTATGTTTAAGATATCTCTAGCACCTACCCGATATTCAGCATCTGTTTCTTTGGCAGGCGGATTTTTTATCGCCTTGGAGCCGATACGGTAATCAAAATACAGGTTAGCAGCATTATTGGGGCCCAAGCTGAAATTATTGATGTCCCTTTCCAAATCAACAATTAGTCTGGCAGTGATGGGTTCTATATTGAGTTTTTTTAAAATAGTCGCATTGTTTTCAAGAACAGGCATTTCGACACTGGATTGGGTAGCAAAATGCCACATGTGCTGGCCTGGTACAACGGAACATGCCGCAAGCTGGCTGGCTGCAATTAAGGCGGGTAATATTTTGATTCGCATAAATTAATAAGTTCCAACTCAAAAGCGCATAGAGAATATTAACGGACTGTTAATAGATAATATCGGGATATTAAAGCTTTGCAACCCACGAACAAATGCCTTGCATTATGAGATCAAGGGCATGTACAAAAGCAGGCCGTTCTCTTTTATAAGGATCGGGTATATCAAAGCCACCCCATTCCCCTAAACGAAAAACTTTGCCTTTTGCACTAGGCTCACTTTCTTCAATAGCAGATTTATGGGCAGACTCCATAACCAAAATAAGATCCGCCTTACGGATCATCTCTTTAGTCAGTTGGCAAGCCCTATAGCCGGAAATGTCAACACCAGACTCCAATGCCAAACTACATGAATGGGGGTCGGGAGGATGCCCAACTAGGGCACCTAGCCCAGCAGAACTGACTGTACAATCTTGTTTGCCAGCAGCTGCGAGTTCTTTCCTAAGCAGTGCTTCGGCCAATGGACTCCTACAGATATTGCCTATGCAAACAACGAGTATATTTTTGAACAAAACCAAAATCTTCAAAAGTGAATTGAATAGGAAGCGATTATAACAAGATATTAGCCATTAGCGAAGCATGGCCTAGCCTTTATTATTTCACCTGCACCCGATAAATCTACCCAGCAAACAACTTAGTGCTTATGCCAATAGCGATAGGATTTCTTGTGTTTTAGCCTGCATCAATGCTTCATCGCCACGCGACTCAACATTCAGCCGCACTAACGGCTCGGTATTTGAACAACGCAAATTAAAGCGCCAATCATTAAACTCCATGCTCAGACCGTCGGTGTAATCAATGTTAAGCGCATCCTGCAAATAATGCCCTTTAACCAAAGCAATAGCGGCATCTGGCTGTAAAATAGTACGGTTAATTTCGCCGCTAGCAGGAAACTTTAACATCCGTTCATCAACCAATTGTGACAACTTCTTTTGGGTCCTACCCATCAGCTCTATCACCAGCAACCAAGGTATCATGCCACTGTCACAGTAAGAAAAATCCCTAAAATAATGATGGGCGCTCATTTCCCCGCCATAGACAGCATCCTCTAACCGCATCCTCTCTTTGATAAAAGCATGCCCTGTTTTGCTTTGCACCGCGACCCCTGACATGCTGCCCACAATATCAATAGTGTTCCAAGTCAAACGCGGGTCATGGACAATCTTAGCACCAGGGTGTTGTTTTAAGAACGCTTCAGCCAGCAAACCCACAATATAGTAGCCTTCTATAAAGCGCCCGGTCTCGTCAAATAAAAAGCAGCGGTCAAAATCACCATCCCAAGCGATACCCACATCAGCACCCTGCGCCAAAATTGCGGCAACCGTACTTTCCCTGTTTTCTGGCAGCAATGGGTTGGGTATCCCATGCGGAAAATGCCCATCCGGCTCATGGTGCACCTTAACAAATTCTATAGCAGCACCTGTTTTCTGCAAAGCTTCTTCCAAACCGTCCAGCACATGCCCGGCCGCACCATTGCCCGCATTGACGACGATTTTTAGTGGACGCAACGCACCCGGATCGATATAACCTAATAAATGCCGGATATAACTTTCAGCAATCGAAACCGATTTCGCCACACCTTTAAGACTTACAGGAGCAGCAAAATTATTTATTTCTGCCAATTGCTTAATCGCAAACAAGCCCGTATCACCACTCACAGGCTTGCTTTGTTCACGCACCAACTTCATGCCATTATAATCTTTAGGATTATGGCTAGCCGTGACCATTATGCCACCATCCATAGGCTTGCCCTCATCTTGGTAGGCAAATGTTGCATAATAGACTTCCTCTGTGCCACACAAGCCTATATCGTAAACATCAACCCCCGCATCGCATAAGCCCTGAATGACGGCATCAGCCATCTCATCACTGGAAAGTCGAATATCCCTACCTACCACCACCCTTTCAGGCCGAATGCTTTCAGCATAAGCGCGCCCTATGCGGTAAGCAATGTCAGCATTGAGTTCATCGGGAATACGCCCACGGATGTCATAGGCTTTAAAACAGCTTAATTGTTGAGTCATAAAAAAATATTTAGAAAATGAACGCTTTACAAGGATAGCCTTATCCTTACACAAGGTGTCGAAAAGGCAGGATGAAAAAAATGCAATAAATCTTAACGATATGATTTTATTGGGTTATATTGAACAGCTACGCTACAATCATGCATATAAGAC
>JABFST010000210.1 GCA_013140465.1 Methylococcaceae bacterium | reverse complement strand
TTCCAAGCTTCGCCATGAAACGGAAGGCTCGCCACTGCATAAAACCGAAACGGGTTCGTCAACCCTCACGACTACGCTCAGGGCAGGCTCTACGGACTGACAGTTCATTTCCAGTTACTTCCCACCCCATCTCTCGATGACGCAGTTACTTTCACTACAGAGCTTTTGGCTTACTCTGGTACGGACTTTCACCGTACTGATAGTACGCCCTGACGGGCGTACCGTTCCCAAGCTCCGCGCTCATCGTTATACACAAGTCCTTAGCCCGTCATTCCGGCATTCATGCCGGAATGACGGGCTAAGGACTTGTGTAGATACTTATACATTCCGGGAGGGAGAGAGGAGCGAGGGTTTTCCATTGCCATCCATAGCACTGCATACCCACTTCCTTGTGGGTATGATGTGTTACTTGAAGACTTGTGTATAACGAAGAGAGCAGAGCTTAGGAACGAGAAAATTCCCTAATCTAAACCGAATCGGTGGGGCGACGCAGAAAGACGACCCTTTTTTCTAAGATGACCGCTGAAAAATATCTAAATGGATTATCTTGGTGATGTCACGTTATCGACGCGACGTAGTTCTTCACAGTGGTGACTTATCGCCATCGTCGGCTTCTGTGCGATGAGGATATAAAGCAACCTTTTATCATCGAAGCCTCACAACTTTAGGCCAAGCCCTATTAAAACTAAAAACAAAAACCATCTACCGTATACAATACCCGCCGCCCGCCCCAACTAACCCGTTAGCCAATCCGCATACTGCAAGGTAAACCCACTATGCCCATCCACATCCCCCATCTGCGCGACAAGTTGGCCTTGCTGTATAAGTCGGGCCGCCACCCTGGCATTACTAGCCATGCCAGCTTGGCGGCTGAAATGGGAGTGGTTACGCCGCAGATTACCAATTGGCTTAACGGTAATGCTGGGATGCAGGAGTCGTCTTTGCCCGATGCCAAACTCCAGCCGTTTTGCCGTTTGTTTATGCTTAATGTCGAGGATGTGCTGACCGATGATTTAACCTGTAAGATAGGTTTGTGTAGGATGGGTAGAGCGATAGCGAAACCTATCACATACGCCAGCACATTGTAGGGTGATGTTGGATTAGTTAAAGGGCAAGACGCACTTTGTTTTGGCATGGCGGATAGATGTGCATGGGCATTCGCTATGACGATAGGAAGGTGGCTTTGGGCAGATTATGGCAGATTTCAGATTTTGCAAGAAATGGTACAGATACAAGTCTAGGCGGGGTGGTTATGATAAACCAGCATTTGAAAGATGCGTGTAATTGCCGAATAGATAAGCTGCGTAAATTAGGTTGCATCTTTTCGCAACCCAACACATCCGTACATCCTTGTAGGAATGTTGGGCTGGAACAGCACCAGCCCAATGTACGCGGCTACACCAATCTCATTAACCGTGGGCAATGAAGTACAGCAAACAGAGCTTGAGATCGAGAAAGCTGCTTGAGCGAACACGAGCGATAGACGACAAGAATTTAACGTGGTTGGATTCTTAAATATTCGGAATTTGGCAACCAGCCAAACAGACAAGTTTTACCTTAAGAGGGCGGGCGCATCAACGCATGGCCTCGTTCTGGGCGATTGTTGGCCCTAAGGAACATAGAAATATCATCGGCACAAACTTTACAACCCAGGGCGATTGTGTTGTCTGGCGAGATGCCGAGAGCGGCGAAGAGCTTGTTGCTAGCGACGTGCTTGATCCCCTCTTTAACGGCGATATTGTCAGTTCAGGATTTCAGGGGCGGTTTTGCTACATGGCTGTGGAAAATCAAAAGGCCGTCGAATTGACGCTAGTCCCACAAGACCGTGCGGATTAAGGTACGGGCAAGTTAGCGGTATAGTGGTTGCCGCGACCAATCAGCGTGGACGAACGATAAAGCTGTCCGTCAACGCTGCTTATTAACACTTAAGCTTTACGGTGAATTTTCATGACAATGAACAACGCGGACAAAAAAAACGTACTGCTGATCCTGGTTGACCAACTCCGCTTCCCGCGCTTTTGCTATGGTGAGGATGGCGGTTTGTTGCCGGAACTGAAAGAAATATTGGGGTTCCAAGGTGACGTGGACGGCGAAAATGCCTACAGCCATTTTTTTCCAGGGCTTTGGACTTTACGCAAAAACGCGGTGGTGTTACGCAATCACACCATCGCGGCATCGGCCTGTACACCCAGCCGTTGCGCGATCATGACCGGACAATACGGCACCCGCACTGGCGTCACGCAAACCGACGGTTTGTTCAAAAACGCCGATGCCCCCAGTTTCCCATGGCTAGCGGCCGACGGCGCACCAACACTAGGCGATTGGTTTCGTAGCGCGGGCTACCGCACCCATTATTTCGGCAAATGGCATGTCAGCAATCCGCCGGACCATACCCTACAGGACTATGGCTTTGACGATTGGGAACTGTCGTGGCCGGAACCGCATGGAGCCAGCATCAACAACTTGGGCGCTTACCGCGACTATGGCTTTGCCGATTTGGCTTGCACTTTTTTGCGCAACGAAGGCTTGGGCATGGGCTATAACCGCGCCCTTGCCCAACAGGAACAAACCGCGCCGCTGGCGGACAGTCCGCCCACCACGCCGCAGCCTTGGTTGGCGGTGGTGTCGCTGACCAATCCGCATGACATCGCCACCTATCCCGCCTTGGTGCGTGGACTGGATCCGGACGCAGCTAAGCTGGGACCGCTAACGGTACCCGCTCAAGGTGCTATGAGTGCCGTGCCGACCGCTGGCACCTTCAGCTTTCCGCTGAATCCCCAAGGCTTTCCGCAAGACAACGCCCAGTTGCCGCCCGGCGTGGACGAAGACCTGAGCAATAAGCCGTCCTGCCAGTTTGACTATGCCTACAAGATGGGTTTGGCGTTGGCCTCGAAATCCGCGCAGGGCGTTCATCAGCAGGCCAATGCCATTGATGCCGTCAATATTGCGCTGAAGGCCAACATCCCGTTTCAGCTTGCGCACGATCCGAACGACTCGGTACTGAAGTTCATCCAATACTATGCGTGGCTGATGCAGATGGTGGATGGTCATATCGCGCGCGTGCTGGGCGCACTGGATGACGCGGGCCAACGCGACAATACGATTGTCGTGTTCATGGCCGATCATGGCGAATATGCTGGCGCGCACAATTACATGATGGAAAAATGGCATACTGCCTATCAGGAAGCACTCCATGTGCCAGTGGTTGTGCAATCCGCAGCCATTAACCCAGCTAACGCGATGCGCCAGATCGACGCGTTGACTAGCCATGTGGACATCGTGCCGACTTTGCTGGGCTTAGCCGGCGTAACTGAACAGGAAGTGGCGCACGCAAGCGTTAAGTTGCAAGCAGACCACACGGTGTACCCGTTGCCAGGCGCCAATTTAACGTCGGTCATCATGGGAACCAGCACAATACCGACCGAGCCGGATGGCACGCCGCGCGAGGGCGTGCTGTTCATCACCGACGACGAAATCACCCAGCCCTTGCAAGATGGCGGGGAATATCAGGTCAGCAACAACGAAGCCTATGGCGTGTTTGTACAGGCAGTGGAGGTCTTGCGCGAGGGTAGTGGGAAGCCAAATTCGCCGCGTGTCGAGGGGCTTGCGCCTGGGCCAGTGCGGCAACCCAACCATGTACGCTGCGTGCGCACGCCAGAATGGAAGCTGTCGCGCTATTGGGATCCTAGCCACAAGGCCGCCGATGAATGGGAGCTGTACCATCTCGTCAACGACCCTTGCGAATTTTCTAATTTGCTGGTGACTAATGCGCCATTCCCAACGCCCATCCCGAACCCGCCGTCCCCTTACGATCAGGAAGGCATTATTGCCACTGCCGAGAAATTGCGCGATCTGCTACAAAAATTGGAATTGAGCCATTTGTCAGCCCCTAGTGAATAGTTGATTTAAAATGGGCAAGCGGTTCCCATTCGTTTGCCCATTCTTCAATTTATCCGTGGTCACCAAAACCTGAAATTATCATGGTTATATCAAACGCCTCTGGCTGGAGCCGCGTAGCTTGGATTTTCTCGTTCCCAAGCTCTGCTCTCAGCGTTATACACAAGTGTCTCAAAGCCAGTCATTCCGAGCATAGGTATCTATACAAGTTTGAGCACGTTATAAAAGCACCGTCATACTGGCATGGATGCCAGACAAATCCGCTGGGAGCGGATTTGCATTAACCCGTTAGGGTGCAGGGCAGGATAGCCCTGCATGAATCCAGTCATACGGATGTGAATGTTCACTATGATGGCAATGCTAAATCAAGCACTTACAGCTTACCGAAGCGACCGTCCGTGGCACTGGGTTCCGGCATCCATGCCGGAATGACGGGCTAAGGACTTGTGTAGATACTTATACATTCCGGGAGGGAGAGAGGAGCGAGGGTTTTCCATTGCCATCCATAGCACTGCATACCCACTTCCTTGCGGGTATGATGTGTTACTTGAAGACTTGTGTATAACGAAGAGCGCTCCGCGTGGGAATGCAGCCCCAGACGCTCCAGCGTCTTCTTAACCATCTGCGCGGCATAAGGCCACGCAACGCAGGAGCGTTGCGGGATGAATTCCCACGCAGAGCGTGGGAACTATAAAAAATGCTTGAGTATAAGCATGAGAGCAAACCCCGTAGAGACGCGATTTATCGCGTCTGGATTTGGTTTGCCGCGCCTGGATTTATCGCGTCTGTCATATTTGCGTTTCCGTCAGCAATTGGGGTACTAATGGAGACGCGATAAATCGCGTCTCTACAGTCTCAATTATTTTCCCATGCTCCACCTACAACCTGGAGTGCAATGGCTTTAGACATTGCACTGCCGCCGCGTAAAACGTCTACAGCCGTTTTACGCCAAGTGTTGATGACTTCCCACGCAGAACTTAGGAACTATAAACTATTGTAATTCGGCGTGCTGTGTCCGGCCTGACCGCCGCCGCTACCGCGCGGCTGTCTGTCCGGCCACTGCACGCCTCCCGTCTGCCTGACTTGCTGCGCCTGAATGACCTAGGGCGAGACGGAAACCCAGGTCGTCGTAGCGGTAATCCGGCGTGCCCCTGCTACGGTCAGCGGAGCGCACGCCCCCGCCGCCGTCGTCCCAAGAACCGCCGCGCACAACGCCGGCGGTGTCTGCTGTTGGCCCCGTCGGGTTTTCGACCGCAGTTGTCGGATAATCACCAAACCAATCCGCGCACCATTCCAAAACATTGCCGTGCATTTCGTACAAGCCCCACGGATTGGCGGACAAAGATTTGACGGCGACGGTTTTTTGCCGATACTCGCCTTTTTTGCCGTTGTTATAAGGGTAGTTACCGTTGTAATTGACTTGTTCCGTCGTAATGTTGTCACCAAACGAAAATGGTGTCGTTGTACCCGCACGGCAAGCATATTCCCATTCGGCTTCGGTTGGTAATCGGGCTGCCAAATCGGGGATTATCCCGTTTAAGTGCTTAATAAACTGCTGGCAATCGTCCCAATTGACGGTTTCCACCGGATTATTAAGGTCTTCGTTAAAAGTACTCGGATTTTCGCCCATCACCGCCAGCCAGAGGGCTTGGCTACAGGCGGTGTCCGCAAACCAGTAACCTTGCCTGAACGTGACTTCATGCTGTGTTTCATAACTAGAACGCCCCGGTTCAGATTCAGGCGAACCCATCATAAACACCCCCGGCGGTATCCAGCGAAAACGCTGGGTGATGCCTTGTAGCTTAAGATCGGCGTAGAGTCCGTAGCCATCTTGGTCTAACACTTCGGCCCAACTCGGACGGGTCATCCAAGCTAATACGGTAGCTTCGCGGTCAGAACGGATGTGCAGGGATTGTTTAGGCATCAGGGCTAGCGGCTGCTGTAGGGCTTGCCATTGGGTTTTTCCGTCGGCTGTTTCTATCTGCAAAAAAGCCGCGCTATGGCGTAGGCGAGTGATTGGGCTGCCGTTAGCCGTGGCGGTAAAGTGCAAGTGTTGGCCTTGTTGCACCAGCTCGCATACCGCTGGCGGTTTATTGCCTAACAGCCATGCGTAGTGTTCGGGGCGGATGGCTGCGGGTAGGGTGCTGATGCGCTTATTGTTAAATGCCGCGACGGCAGCGGCGGCAAGATAGGAATTGTGCCACAGCGTCGGGTCTAGCTCTGTCTCGTTCCCAAGCTCCGCTTGGGAATGCCTACCCTCAAGCTCTGCTTGACGAGTCAATACAACAAAACCACAGGTAATAAAGACTGTTGCCCCATATAATCCCGCGCACTTGAATAACGCCAATGTTCGGGTAAATCAACATAGCCACGTTTGACGGGATTGTTATGGATATAAGCTAAACGCTGCATTAGCATGGTTTCATTACTCATCTCTTCAGGATGTGAGCCTTCTTGCCAAAACTGATACTGGCTTTCGGTTTTGTGCTTGCGCTTGTAGTACGCGAAGTATTTAAGCAAAGTTGTTGCCTGGTTCTGTGCCAATAAATCCAGAAGCTGTCTGGCGGTGAAGGATTTAAATTGCTGTATGCGTTTGCTATGCTCGCTACCGCTGGCAATAAAATGCAGGTGATTTTCCAGAACGACATAGGCATGGAGCCTGAAATCGGTATTTTCCTGCAACCAGATGAAACTATCGAAAAGCAGTTGCACGCTATCCTGACGGGTGAACACAGGTTGCCAACCTGCAACCGTTAAGGTGTGGAAGTAAGGGTAGGCTTCGTCTAGGATTTTATAGCGGCTACGTCCCATCGGTTTGGCTTTAGGCTAACAGCAAGTCGGTTAGACATTTTACCGTTTAGGCTGGGTTTGTTGAAATTCTTTGAGTCGTCTCATGCCCAAACGCCAGCGTGGCGTAGACTTCAAGCAGAGCTTGAAGGTAGGCATTCCCAAGCGGAGCTTGGGAACGAGACAAACTGCAAGTAGACCCAACAAACTCTGGCCTCTTGGCTCATCATGTCATAATAATCCGCGTCTTTCGTCGTTCATACGCTTCTTCTCGTCCCCAAACTCTAGTTTGGGAACGCATACATCCAAGCTCCACTTGGCGTGGGTGTGGACTTCAAGCAGAGCTTGAAGGTAGGCATTCCCAAGCTGGAGCTTGGGAACGAGAGAACTATTCTGATCCGGCGTGCTGTGTCCGGCCTGACCGCCGCCGCTACCGCGCGGCTGTCTGTCCGGCCACTGCACGCCTCCCGTCTGCCTGACTTGCTGCGCCTGAATGACCTAGGGCGAGACGGAAACCCAGGTCGTCGCTGCGGTTATCCGGCGTGTTCCTGCTACGGCCAGCGGAGCGCACGCTCCCGCCGCCGTCGAGCCAAGAACCGCCGCGCACAACGCGGGCGGCGTCAGCTTTTGGCCCCGTCGGGTTTTCGACAGCAGTTGTCGGGTAAACGCCAAACCAATCTGCGCACAATTCCAAAACATTACCGTGCATTTCGTACAAGCCCCACGGATTGGCGGGCAAGGATTTTACGGGGACAGTTTTTTGCCGATACTCACCTTTTTTGCCGTTGTTATAAGGGTAGTTGCCGTTGTAATTGACTTGTTCCGTCGTAATGTTGTCACCAAACGAAAACGGCGTAGTTGTATCAGCACGGCAAGCATATTCCCATTCGGCTTCGGTAGGCAATCGGGCTGCCAAATCGGGGATTATCCCGTTTAAGCGCTTAATAAACTGCTGGCAGTAGTCCCAACTGACGTTTTCGACAGGATTATTTAGGTCGTCTTTAAAACGGCTAGGATTTTCGCCCATCACCGCCAGCCAAAGCGCTTGGGTGCAAGCGGTATCCGCCAACCAATAACCTAGCCTGAGCGTGACTTGGTGCTGGGTTTCATCTCGGTAACGCTCCGGTTCAGATTCAGGCGACCCCATCATAAACACCCCCGGCGGTATCCAGCGAAAACGCTGGGTGATGCCTTTTAGCTTAAGGTCGGCGTAGAGGCCATAGCGGTCTTGGCCCCATACCTCCACCCATGCCGAAGGCTGGTAGCGTTGGAGTTGCAAACGCTGGTGGCGGGTATGCAACACCAGCGTGGGGCTAGGTGTTGGGTCGGATAACAACGCGGGTAGTGGCAAGTGGCTGTCAGTATTTTGCCAATACCAAGGCGTATAAGCTAAGGCGGAGTTAGCGTTTTGCCATGCCCACAGCACGGCGGGCCTATCCAGCGTTAGGCTGGCGATAGGGCTTATGCCATTGCCGGGCAAGCTCTCGCTGAGTGTCAGTGCAGGGCTTGCTAAGGGCAGTTGTTGCAGGGTGAGGGTTTGCTCGGAAACAGGCGGCAAAGCCGTCAACCAAGCCAGCGGATCCAGTGCTGTTGGCAAGCCGATAGCCAGGCGTTTGGGCTCTAGCTGGGCGATGGCGTTGGATAATGCGTATACATAGGGTTCCGTGCTTAAGGTGGATGCCACCCAATGCACATGCCGATCTGCCAACTGCACTTGTAGGGCCAGCACGGCGGGTGAGCTGGGCGCGTCTGCTTGCGCTAAGGTGTTGGCCAGTTTTTCAAAAAAGTCCCGCGCGCGTTGGCTGTTGGCGTGTTCATCGGCGGTAATGTGGGCATCGGCAAGTGCTTGCCAAAGCAGGGTTTCTTCATGATGGATGGCTTGCGGTAGGCGGGCATGGGCTACGCGTAGGCACTCTAGGGTGTATTGTTGCAAAGCGATGGGCAAGTTGGCGAACTTGCCCCGCCATGCCTGAACGGCCCACGGGGCGATTGCGCAAGCGGTGGCGGCGGTGTCGAGTTCTTGATGGCACCAGGCTTCGCCTTCCAAGCCCGCATCTAGCCCGCCATTGACTAAGTGACGGCGCAGTGTACGCAGTAACGCGGGTTCAATACGGGTAGCGACTGACATCATCGCCAACAGTGTTGGCAAAGCCGGATGGGCGGTAGTGCTGCTGGCAGTTGGGTTGGCATTATCAATTAGCCGTGCCAATGGTCGTAAGTCGCTGTCCGGGCTTAAGCGCACGGTGGTGGCTAAATTGACCAAGCCCGCTTGCAAATGCCGATTTGAAACAGGCGCAAGCACAGTGACTTTAACCCCTAGCCGTTGGTAGTTTGCCAATTGTTCTTGCCAACATTGGCGAGGCCACGCGTGCACAGGATCAACCAGCCCTAAATCGCTGACCAACAACAGGCTATCCCCTGCCGCCAGTTTAGGCCAAGCGCTAAACTCAGGTTTAGGTCGCCCGTTGACCATCACTTGCAAGGGATTTTGCGGCACGCCTTTTAAGCGGTAACAGCGCACTTGTTGGTGTAAACGGGTTTCCAAATGTTGCCTAAGCCAATGCCAATCATCCCAATAGGCAGTCAAACGGTCGGAGAAATCAAATACGACTACCAAAGGATTAGGCCACGCCAAGCGGGTGCGCCGTGGTAAACGGCGCACAACTTGCCCGTTTGCCAAACACTGGGTCAAGCGGGCTAAATCCATGCCCGCAGGATGATGGCACGCTACCGCCATCCGCAACCGAGGCCATAGCCGCGACCACGGCACTATAGGCGTGTACGACGGGATGGGCAGGTGTTCATCCCAAGGTGCGGTGTCGGCAGCGG
>JABFST010000366.1 GCA_013140465.1 Methylococcaceae bacterium | reverse complement strand
CAAAGGCAAAATCATGTTGATGTCGCCTGCGCCCAATGTAGAACACCAGCGTATTGAAAGGAATTTACTGGTAAAAATTGGTTATTTTTTACAAGGCAAAAGCTGCGAAGTTTTTCCTGCACCGTTTGATGTGCGTTTATACGACAGGAAAAAATCGCTCTTGGCTAGCCAAGACATCCATACCGTGGTGCAGCCCGACTTATGCGTGATTTGTCGGCCCGAATTATTGGACACCCAAGGCTGCAATGGTGCGCCGGATTGGGTTATTGAAATCTTATCTAAAGGCAATTCCAAACGCGAGCTTAAAACCAAATACGCATTGTATGCAGAAAGTGGTGTCAGCGAATATTGGCTGGTCTACCCAGAACAACGCACTATCCATCAGTTTGTGTTGACTGCCCAAGGCGATTACACGCTGACCGCCATGTACACCGACGATGACCTAGCCATCCCGCAGTTATTTCCTGATTTGGCGATTGAAGTGAGTGCTTTGTTTACGGCTAGCTAGCTGGCGTAGATAGGATATAGACGTTTTATAAAACTAACAGGCATAAAAAAACCCCAGCAAGCAAACTTGCTGGGGTTTTCTTTAGGTAATGCGTTGGGTGCAGCCTAAGCCACACCCGCGCAGTTTGCTTATTTCTTTTTCGCGTTGCGTTCGTTGACTTCTTTAATCACTTCATCCGCTACGTTTTTAGGGCAAGGCATATAGTGTGAGAATTCCATCGAGAATTGACCACGGCCTGAGGTCATGGTGCGCAAATCGCCGATGTAACCAAACATTTCGCTTAATGGCACGTCGGATTTAATACGCACGCCAGTTACGCCTGGATCTTGCGATTTAATCATGCCACGACGACGGTTAAGGTCGCCGATTACGTCACCGACATGGTCAGATGGCGTGAACGTGTCCACTTTCATGATCGGTTCAATCAATTGTGGGCCAGCTTTCGGGATAGATTGGCGGAATGCCGCTTTAGCCGCAATTTCAAAGGCAATTGCTGACGAGTCCACCGCGTGGAACGCACCGTCAGTTAAGATGACTTTAAAGTCTAAGCATGGGAAACCTGCCAATACGCCTTTGTCCAGCATACTTTTGAAGCCTTTTTCGACAGCGGGCCAGTATTCGCGGGGGACGTTACCGCCTGTGACCGCAGATTCAAACACAAAGCCGCTGCCGGGTTCGCCTGGCTCAATTTTGTAGTTGATCTTGCCGTATTGGCCTGAACCACCTGATTGTTTCTTGTGGGTGTATTCGTCTTCCACTGGCTTAGTAATGGTTTCGCGGTAAGCCACTTGGGGTTTGCCGACGATAACGTCTACGCCGTGGGTACGTTTTAAAATGTCCACTTTAATGTCCAAATGCAACTCGCCCATACCTTTTAGGATGGTTTCGCCGCTGTCTTCGTCGGTTTCAACGTGGAAAGACGGATCTTCTTGGATCATTTTGCCTAAGGCGATGCCCATTTTTTCAGAAGCCGCTTTATCTTTAGGCGAAATCGCCAAAGAAATAACAGGATCTGGGAACACCATCGGTTCTAAGGTGGCAGGGAATTTAGGGTCACATAAAGTGTGGCCTGTTTGCACGTTTTTCATGCCCAATACCGCAACAATGTCACCTGCTTGTGCAGATTCCAATTCGTTACGCGTGTCGGCGTGCATTTCTACGATACGGCCTATACGTTCGGTTTTGCCGGTAAAGGTGTTCAGTACCGACGTGCCTTTTTCCAGTTTGCCTGAGTAGATGCGTAAGAATGTCAACGCGCCAAAACGGTCGTCCATAATCTTAAACGCCAACGCGCGTAATGGCTTGTCGGCATCAACAATCGCAAAAGTGCCAGTTGGTGTGCCTTCCAAGTCAACTTCAGGTTGTGGGTTGACTTCAGTCGGGCTAGGCAAATAATCGATAACGCCGTCCAATACCAATTGCACGCCTTTGTTTTTGAAAGACGAGCCGCAGAAAGTTGGGAAGAAGTCGAGGTTGATCGTGCCTTTGCGCAAGCAGCGTTTGATGGTTTCAACGTCTGGGGTTTCACCTTCGAGATATGCTTCCATCACGTCATCAAACTGGTCTGCCACTTGGTCGATCAGTTTTTCACGCCATTCTTTGGCGAGTTCCACCATGTCGGCAGGAATGTCTTCGATGACATAGTTCATCGGATCGCCGGAGTTGTCCCAGACCCATGCTTTTTCAGTCAACAGGTCAACCACACCTGAGAATTCGTCTTCGCGGCCTATCGGCAAGGTCATGACTATAGGCACTGCGCCCAACACTTCTTCAACTTGTTTGACGACGCGGTAGAAGTCAGCACCAATACGGTCGAGTTTGTTGATGTAGATGACACGCGCCACTTTTGAGTCATTCGCATAACGCCAGTTGGTTTCTGATTGCGGCTCTACACCACCAGAACCACAGAATACGCCAATACCGCCGTCCAATACTTTTAATGAACGATACACTTCGATAGTAAAATCAACGTGACCCGGGGTGTCGATGATATTAAAACGGTAATCTTTCCAGAAACAAGTGGTTGCCGCTGATTGGATGGTGATGCCGCGTTCACGTTCTTGATCCATAAAGTCGGTGGTGGTTTCGCCATCGTGTACTTCACCGATTTTGTGGATTTTTCCGGTGAGCTTCAAAATCCGTTCGGTGGTTGTCGTTTTACCAGCATCGACGTGTGCGAAGATGCCAATGTTTCGGTAATGCGCTAAATCTGTCATGTTTTTACTCTAAAGTTGGGCATAAAAAACTGGGTTGGTGACCTCCTACCGTACTGTTACGGTGGGTTCGCACTGGGGCGGTGGACTCACTTTACAGTTACGAAACCATCGCTTAAAGGTAATCTCAGAAAAGTAAGTGGATAGTTCAAAGCCAAGTGAAGTGGCTGTTGCTTTAGTCACCATTGCCGCTCACCCGTCCAGCCTCGAAAGCCGACTATTTTAACCTAGATTCGCCGCAAAAATACAGGAAAACCCATGTTTTGCCTGAGATGGCTACTGCTAAGCCATTATTATAGCAGGGCTAGCGATTTTTCTGTGTGACAAGACTACGCGGCGGCTGTCATATTTGCCTCATCCGCAGTCGATAATCTATAAAAAAGCATTCGACAAAGTTGTGTATAAGTGCTTGGGTTTATTGCGTGCAAACACTGGCTATCTGTAACTACATGATTTTCCGGCCCTAGAAATCCCCGTCAAGATATACACAGAACCTGTGGATAACTCTGTGGATTAACTGTAGTTTTGCTCGCTTAACTGCGGTTTTTATTGGCTTTTTGTCAGATTGTACAATCTTGATGCAATCTCAGTATTAGATTAACTATCAATCACTTATGATTGGTTTTTGAGCAATTTTGGACATAGCCGGATGCTCGCTAAGTCATTGATTATTTCTGTGTACAAAAACAAGTGAATCGATATTATCTTAACTTCGGCAAAATGTAGTAACACCCGCCATGCCCCTAAAGTTACCCACAAAAGCTGTGGATAACTCTGTGAGTTGTTTGTGACAGACACCGCTTAGTCTTGGTTTTTGTTACAGTTTGCTTAAATCGTACAAAAAAACGACAAATAGACCGCGACAGTTGCGCCAGCATCCGCGTAGGTGCAAAATCAGCCCTTTTAGCCCACCCACAACACCACGATGCCCACCTTAACTGTAAACGGACACACCTATCATTGCCTAGCCGACGAAACGGTCTTAGACACCTTATTGCGCGAACAGGTCGCAATAGCCTATAGCTGCAAAAAAGGCAGCTGCCAAAGTTGCTTGGTGCAAAGCCAAAACGCGCCGCCACCCGAACAGGCACAAACGGGCCTAAAAAACACCCTTAAACACCAGCACTATTTTCTGGCGTGCCAATGCTATCCCGAGCAAGACATGGCACTTAAGTTGCCCGACCCAGCCGCGTTTTATACCGTAGGCACAGTCGTGACAGCGGCAGCCCTTAACAAAAATACCCGCCAGATCGTGCTTAGCCTTGACGCTGCTTTTAACTTTAAACCCGGCCAATACGTCAACCTGCAACGCCCCGACGGCCTGACGCGCTGCTATTCTATTGCCAATACCCCACAGCCCAGCCCGCTGCTGGAGTTTCATATCCGGCGATTGGATAACGGACGGTTTAGCACTTGGCTACATGATGAGATTAAAGTGGGGGATACCCTTGCCGTTTCCGAAGCGCATGGGCATTGTTTTTATCTGCCCGAAAGGACTGGGCAAGGTTTGCTGTTAGTCGGTACAGGCACAGGTTTGGCCCCGCTGGCGGGCATTTTGGCAGATGCCTTGGCACTAGGCCATGACGGCCCGATATATTTGTTTCATGGCAGCCGCACAGCCGACGATTTGTATTACATTGATGCTATGCGCCAACTTAGCCAACAGCACCCCAATTTCCATTATTTTCCTTGTCTGTCAGGCCAGCCGATACCCGAAGGTTTTAGTGCGGGCCGCGCTCATGATGTCGCCTTAGCAACCCTGCCCGAGCTTAAGGGCTGGCGCGTTTATTTGTGCGGTCATCCTGACATGGTGGCGCAAATGCGGCGCATGGCGTTTTTGAAGGGCGCGTCTATGCAGGATATTTACACCGATGCGTTTGTGCTTAGCGCCCGCTAGCAAAGCGTTTGCCACCAAGAGCCTTTTACATACCCCTCTCCCCAACCCTCTCCCAGTGGAGGGTGTCGTAAAAGCCTGAATGTAGGCTGGGTTAGTGCAGCGTAACCCTACAAAATCAGCATGTTATGCTTCATTACATCCTGAACAATCGACCTTTTACGACACCCTCCAGTGGGAGAGGGGGCTAAGCTGCAGTGAGCTTTTGTTAGACGGGCTTGATGCCCTCCCAGTGGGAGCATAGGTATCTACACAAGTTTGAGCAAGTTATAAAAGCACCGTCATACTGGCATGGATGCCAGACAAATCCGCCGGGAGCGGATTTGCATTAGCCCGTTAGGGTGCAGGGCAGGATAGCCCTGCATGAATCCAGTCACATGGATGTGAATGTTCACTATGATGGAAATGCTAAATCAAGCACTTACAGTTTACCGAAGCAACCGTCCGTGGCACTGGATTCCGGCATCCATGCCGGAATGACGGGCTAATGACTTGTGTAGATACTTATGCAGTGGGAGAGGGCGCTAAGCACGGCGTGCCGGAAATAGCCGTATTCAAGTTAACTTTAGGCCGTAGCTAAAACATCCCGAATCACGCCGACAATTTCCTTAATAGACTCATCTGCCAAATACGGGCATATCGGCAAAGAAAAACAATGGGCGGCGACCGATTCGGTCACAGGTAAGCTTAGCCCAGCGCATTCGTCCTTAAACACGTTTTGTTGGTGTAAAGGCACGGGATAATACACAGCACAGCCGATGTTTTGGGCTTGCAAGGCTTTAAGCACGGCATCCCTACGGTCTGACAACAAAGTATATTGGTGGTAAACATGTTCCCCCAAACCATCTTCATACGGCGTGACCACAGGCAAATCTGCCAACAATTCCGAATAAAGATGCGCCACCCGACGGCGGGCTTGGTTGTATTGGTCTATGCGTTTTAGCTTGGCGCGTAAAATAACCGCCTGCATTTCATCTAAACGGCTGTTGTAGCCTATCACGTCGTGGTAGTAACGCACGTCGGAACCGTGGTTGCGCAACTGCTTAATCTTAGCCGCTGTCGTGTCGTTATTCGTCACGACCAAACCGCCATCCCCAAAAGCGCCTAAATTTTTGCTAGGAAAAAAACTATACCCCGCCGCATCACCCAACGCGCCCGTTTGCTTGCCGTTAATGCGGGCACCAAAAGATTGGCAGCAATCTTCAATCAGCTTAAGCTGGTGTTGTGCGCATAATTGTTGTATTTCCGTCATATCGGCAGGTTGCCCAAACAAATGCACAGGCATAACCGCCTTGGTTTTCGGGGTGATGGCACTGGCGATGGCTTCGGGCGAAATATTGAAGGTGCGCGGGTCTATATCCACAAACACAGGTACTGCACCTACATATTTGATGGCTTCGGCGGTGGCAATAAACGTAAACGCGGTCGTGATGACCTCATCACCCGCCCCTATGCCTTCGGCAATCAGCGCCAAATGCAGCGCATCGGTGCCAGAAGCCACGCCTATCGCGTGCTTAACGCCCAAATACTGGGCGCATTCTTGCTCAAAAGCCTGTACGTTCGGCCCCAAAATAAAAGCACAGTTGTCGATTGTTTCAGCCAGTCCCTGTTCAACTTCCGCTTTAATCTCGGCGTATTGGGCCTTAAGGTTTACCATCGGTATCATGTCGTTCCCTATGTGTGTAGTAAAATATGTCAGCCGCTGCGGTTTAGGCTTCGCCTAACAGCTGGGTAATTTGGATGGCGGTCGCCAAGGCACGCCGCCCCGCAACGCCCGACACCAACGGGTTTTCGCCCGTTTGTATGCAGTGGGTAAAATGTTTTATTTCTTCCAGCAAGGCATCGGCAGTTTCAAACACCGATTCTTCATTAATAATTTCAGGAATGCCCGGAAACATTTCTTTGCTGCCTGTTTGGTATTTGCTTAATACCCGATTTTGAAAATCAACAGAAATATACGAACTAGGCCGAAACAAACGCATCTTGCGCTCCATTTTCATGCTGATGCGGCTGGCAGTCACATTTGCCACGCAGCCGTTTTTAAATTGTATGCGGGCATTGGCAATGTCAGTGCCCGATGTCAACACCGCCGTACCGCTGGCATCGATACGCTCAACTTCCGAATCCACCAAGGCCAAAATAATGTCGATGTCATGGATCATCAAATCCAACACCACGCTGACATCATTGGCCCTAGGGTTAAACGGCGACAAGCGGTGCGATTCAATAAACAGCGGCTTTTCGTCTTTATCCAAGCCTAACACAGCAGGGTTAAAGCGTTCCAAATGCCCCACTTGCAAGATGCAATGCTGGGCTTGTGCTATCGCTATCAGCTCATCGGCTTCTGCGACAGTGACGGTAATGGGTTTTTCCACCAACACATGTACACCTGCCTGTAAAAAATCTTTAGCCACGGCATAATGCAGAGTGGTTGGGACTACAATGCTGACGGCATCCACCGTGCCGAGCAAGCTGTGGTAATCGGTCAAGGCTATCGCGCCCAATTTGTGGGCGACCGCCTGGGCGGCTTCGGCGTTGATGTCAACGACAGCCACCAACTCGCAATCCGGCAGCGCGGCGTATTTTTCAGCATGGAATTTGCCTAAATAACCAGTGCCTATGACTGCGCATTTTAATTTTTTCATGGGTTTCACATATATTTAGAAAGCGTGGGCTAAAATAGCGACACCAGCCCAGCGACGGTGAACGGTCGGCTATTGTAATCTATCGGCATTTATACATAAACTTTCTTGGTTTTTTGGGCAATGCCGTGGCTTATCGCCTTAAGCGGGTGTCGCAAAGCCTGACCGTAGGCTATTTTAGCCTAGCGTAACCCAGCAAAATCAGAATGTTGGGTTTCAGCGGGGGGACTTCTTATGAGTTGTAGGCAACAGAGACTGTGAAAGAATTAACGTAAGCTTGCTCATCGGAGTGAAAACACATGTTTTTTCACTCCAGAATATAATTAAAACAATGACTTACGAAAATAAAAAACACCATTTTGTGAGTATATGAAATACTTTCACAGTCTCAACAGCGTTAGACCTGCGAGGGGGCTGAGGGGGGTTAATAAATAAACCTCCCCTAACCCCTCCTTTTTAAGGAGGGGGACTGAATAAGTACGCGAGGTTTTATAAACCTCGCAGGTCTTTATCCTGACATTATATTAACGACACCCGCCACGCACTCAGCCCTAAGACAAGCAATCCACCTTCTGGCATACTTGGCTAGCACAACACCCACCTATCCACCTGACTTTATCCCTACACTATGATGAACAAAATCACTTTAATTACGACCGTGCTGAATGATGAAAAAGGGCTAGGCGATTTGTTTGAGGGTTTAAGCCGACAAAGCTTGCAACCCGACGAAATCGTGGTTGTTGATGGCGGCTCTAAGGACAACACCTGGCAATTGCTGCACGACTACCAACACCAATTTCCCCAGCTTAAAATCGTGCAAGCCCCCGGCACCAATATCTCCGAAGGCCGCAATATTGCCATCAGCCACGCCACCAACCCAGTGATTGCTGTCACCGATGCTGGCTGCCGACCCGCTAGCGATTGGCTGTTGGAAATTACCCGACCGTTACAGGAACACGCCGATGTCGATGCCGTTTCCGGCCAAGTCAAACCAGAAACCCATAGCTTATTGGAGCATTACTGCGGCTTGCTGTCATTGCCCGACCACAGCACCGAAGAACAATCACAGCTGTTTTATGGGCGCAGTTCAGCATTTAGGCGCACAGTGTGGGAGCAAGTGGGCGGTTATCCCGAATGGCTTTATACCGCCGAAGATTCCTTATTTGCCCTCGCCGCCAAACACCACGGCTTTAAGGCCGTGCATAACGCCAAAGCCGTCGTCTTGTGGCGACCGCGCAGCACCCTTAAAAAAATCGCCAAAATGTTTTACCTGTATGGCAAAGGCAATGGGCGCATTGTCTGGGGCGACATTAAAGGCACTTTTTATTGGCTGCGCAACCACGCCTTATTCTGGCTAAGCGTATTAGCGGGCTTGTGGTTTCCGCCCCTGTGGCTAGCAACGCTAGTGCTAGGCGCCCATTTATATCGGCACATCGCCTACCCGTCTTTGCTGACTATACGCAAACTTGATAAAGATTGGCGGCGGGAAATTTTTGTCCCCCTGATTACCTATATCCGCAACCTATCGACCAACTTAGGATATTTGTCGGGGTTTATGGAATATAAAAAAAATCCGCTGTTTAAAGAAAAATTGGACAAATACCTCGCCCATTAAAGACAAGTTGCAGCACAACATCTCCCTCTCTATTAGGAGGGTGTCGTAAAAGCCTGAATTTAAGTTGGAATAGCGCAGCATAACCAAATAAAATCAATATGTTATGGTTATTTACATTATGAGCAACCGACCTTTTACGACACCCTCATTAGGGAGAGGGGAGGCCAAACGTTGCAGTACAACACCTCCCTCTCCATTAGGAGGGTGTCGTAAAAGGTCGGTTGTTCACCATGTAATGAAGCATAACATTCTGATTTTGTTGGGTTACGCTTCGCTAACCCAACCTACATACAGGCTTTTACGACACCCTCATTAGGGAGAGGGGGCTATGCACAGTGTAACTTGTTGTCTTTATGACTTTTAAAACTTGTGTAGACACCCAAGCCATTAGGGAGAGGAGAGCCAAACGTTGCAGTACAACATCTCCCTCTCCCTTAGGAGGGTGTCGTAAAAGGTCGGTTGTTCACCATGTAATGAAGCATAACATTCTGATTTTGTTGGGTTACGCTTCGCTAACCCAACCTACATACAGGCTTTTACGACACCCTCCTTAGGAGGGTGTTGTAAAAGCAGAGCCGGAATTTTCATGTCGCCCAAAATGCAGGGTCAAATGGCCCGGGCGCGGCGGCAAGGGCTGAAAAACGTCATTGAAGCCCTGCACACCCTGAATCGGCCAACCAA
>JABFST010000122.1 GCA_013140465.1 Methylococcaceae bacterium | reverse complement strand
CACAACCGGCGCACCGATGGTCAACTCGTTTAAGTTGTTGACGATGTTTTCCAGTTCTTTTGCGCCCGAACGCCGCCGTCTGCGCCGTTGCAAGACTTTTTCACCGGATAACTGGCTTTCGGTGATGATCGCCAAGGCCGGATCGTTAAGCCACAAGCCCAAATCCATAGGCGCAACAACGATACACATCGCCGCGTCTGCCGCGAAAAATGCCTGCCAACTGTCCACGGTTTTTACCGAAATCTTATAGCTGCGCAATTTGTCGATCAGCCCTTCGCGCCGCCCCGCCGATTCCGCCACAAACAAAATCCTACCCGTAAAACTGTGGATAAACTGGCGCAACGCTTGAGCGGGTTCGGTCTGCTTAGCATCAATCGTCACCCTAGGCAGCGGCTGGCAAGCAAACACCACGCTATTATCATGTGCTTGCCCGCTAAACGTGATGCGGGCAAAACCACGCGTGCGCTGCGCCAATTCCTCCGCCGCCAAAAACAACTGTTCGGGTTTTAAAATTGGCCGATCCCGGTCGTATTTGCGCTGTTCGTAGCGTTCTTCGGCTTCGGCGTAAAATGCCGTGGCAGTGTGGTCAAAACTGTCTGCCACCACAAACACCGCCGACGATGGCAAATAATCAAACAAGGTCGCAGTTTTTTCGACAAACAAGGGCAAATAATATTCGATACCACTGGGTGTGATGCCTTTGCTGACATCAACATATAAGGTGTTTTTGGGGTTCGCATCGGGAAAACTGGTGCGGAACGCTTGGCGAAAATGCTTGATGGACTCGTCGGTAAACGGAAATTCACGGGCGGGAAATAATTCAATCCGGTCGATTTTTTCTAACGAACGCTGGCTTTCCGGGTCAAAAGTGCGGATCGATTCCACTTCTTCATCAAACAACTCTATGCGGTACGGCACTTTGCTGCCCATAGGGAACAAATCCACAATCGCCCCGCGCACCGCAAATTCGGCATGTTGGTACACTTGCGACACGCATTGGTAGCCCACGCTTTCTAGCTTGATGCGGTTTAAGTCCAGGTTAAAATCATCACCCACTTTAATCGCAAAGCTGTTGGCGAGGATATGTTCCCGCGCCGCCAACCTGTGCATCAGCGTCGTCACCGACACCACCAACGCCCCGCGCCGCACTTGCGGCAATACCGCCAAGGTTTTTAGGCGTTCCGAGATAATTTCCGGCAGCGGCGAAAACACGTCATAAGGCAAAGTTTCCCAATCGGGAAAATGCAAAATCGGATGCTGGCCTTGCAGAAAAAACGCCAGTTCATGTTCTAAACGCAGCGCGGTTTGGTTGTCGGGCGTCACCATCACAAACAGCCGCTGTTCATTTTGTATCGCATTCGCCAACGCCAAGGCATCGGCACAGCCATTAAAGCCTGTCCAAACTAGGGTCTGGTTTTGGGTTAAAGGGACGGTGGGGGAGAAAATTGAGGAGTTTGCCATTCAGTTGGTTGTCCAGTTTTACACGGTCACAAGGGTGTGGATGAGGATGTTGATTTTAGTCTATAGCCGCGGGCATTACGAGGCAATGAACGCTTATTTGCTGCCAAAATGCTACGGAATGTCAAATTAATGCGGGCGGTTTTTGCTTTTTGGGTTTTGGGGATGGCGTGTTGCCAATGTTGTTGGAGTGTGCCAGCCATTATTAGCAGATCGCCGTGGCCTAGGGGTATGGACAAGCGGTCTGGATGGCGGTTGTGGTGTAGCTTAAAGATGCGTTCTGCACCTAGGCTGAGCGAGGCGATTAGCGGTGTGGGGCCTAGCTCGGGTTCATTGTCGGCATGGCAGCCCATAGAATCTTTGCCGTCGCGGTATAAATTGCCCAGCACGCTGTTAAAGGTGCAGCCGCAGTGTTGTTCTAGGTTATGGCGGATGGGCTGTAAGCGCGGATGCCAAGCTTGCGGTGTGTGGTTGACGCCGGAATAGCGGTAGTATGCGCTGGGGTCGCCATACCAGCACATCAGGCGCGGTACTTTATGCCAACGACCAAAGATGAACAGGTCTTCTTGTTGCCACGCCAGTTCTGCCAATAAGGCCGTTAAGATCAAGTCGGCTTGGTGCGGGTGATAAAACTGCCGGATCAGGTACAGTTCGCCGTCGTAGGGGATCAGGTTGTCGCCTAGGTGTTGGGGCGACGGGTTGGGTGCGCTGTTGGTCATCGGGTTTGGGCGGCTGGCGTGTATAGGCTATCTTTGTGGTGTTTGGTTTAGGTGCGGTACGCAGGAAGTAAAGCTACATTAAATTCCCCTCTCCCCAACCCTCTCCCTGTGGGAGAGGGGGCTATGTACAGTGTAACTTATTGTTTTTATAACTTTTAAAACTTGTTTAGATACCCATGCCTTAGGGAGAGGGAGTTTAATGTGGATTTATCAGCTTCGGACTCTGTATAGCTGGAGTGCAACGGCTTTAGACGTTGCCATATCGGATGATACCGAGAGTACAACGTCTAAAGCCGTTGTACTCCGATTATCTGTGGGCAACCGCTGGTTGTGGTTTAAAAGTGTATGGTTTCACCGACTTTAGGGATGTTGGCATCCCAGCCCCGGCGTTTAAAACAGGTTTGTAAGGTTAAGGTGGCCGATTTTTCACCGTGAATCAAATACAAACGGGGTTTGGGATTTTCAAAATGGCTGGCCCAGCCCAGCAATTGGCTTTGGTCGGCATGGGCGCTGAGTGCGCCTAGGGTATGGATTTTAGCGGCTATGTTGACATCGGCGCCGAGTATTTTCAGGCTGTGTTTATAGCCATCTACCAACATGCGGCCTAGTGTGCCTTCGGCTTGAAAGCCCGCAATAATGATGTGCGCGTTGTGCCGCCACAAATTGTATTTTAGGTGGTGGCGTATACGCCCGCCGTTACACATGCCGCTGCCAGCAATGATGATGGCGCCGCCTGTTATGCGGTTGACCGCCATAGATTCTTCGGCGGTTTGTGTGTAAATCAGCCCGTGCAGCCATGCTTGCCAGCCTTGTGGGGCAATCGCGGTAAATTCGGGGTCATCAATATTAAACAAGTCGGTGTGTTCGGCGTAAATTTCGCTGGCGCGGATTGCCATTGGGCTGTCCAGATAAATCTGTTGTTGCGGCAAGCCACCTCGCCTTTGGATTTTGCCTAGCCAATAAATGAGATCTTGGGTGCGCCCAACGGAAAAGGCTGGGATGATGACATTGCCGCCACTGTGTGCGGCTTCTGCAAGCGCGGCTTGCAGTTCGTCCAGGGTCGGCGCTAGGGCTTTGTGGTCGCGGTCGCCATAAGTGGATTCCAATAACAGCACGTCGGCATGGGTGAGTATGCAAGGATCGCGCAACAACGGTGACAATGGGTTGCCCAGGTCGCCCGAAAACACGAGGGTTTTGGTGTTGCCGTGGTCGTTAATGTGCAGTTCGACGATAGAAGAGCCGAGGATATGTCCGGCTTCGTGAAACGCTACGGTAAGGCCGTCCAGGATTTCCAGTATGTCATTGTAAGGAACGGCAACCCTGAGCGCGAGCAAGGCTTCTACGTCTTCCAGTTCGTACAGCGGTTCTAGCAGGGGTTTGCCCGCGCGTTCGCGGCGTTTGTTTTCCCATTCGGTATCGCGCAATTGGATATGCACGGCATCTTTTAGCATCAGTTCCAATAGCGGATAGCTGGCTTCGGTGAGGTATACGGGCCCATTAAAGCCTTCTTTGACTAATTTTGGCAAACGTCCGCAATGATCTAAATGGGCGTGGGACAACACCACGGCATCGATGTTAGCCGGATCAAATGCAAATTCGGCGGTGTTTTGTTCTTCGGTGGCTTTGCCACCCTGAAACAGGCCGCAATCCAATAAGATGCGCCCTGCCCGGCTTTCCAGCAGATAGCAGCTGCCTGTGACTTGTCCGGTTGCGCCTAGAAATGTAAGTTGGGTCATGAGCTTGCCTTTTGTCGATACACATTACGGAACTAAACCCGCCTGTTGGGATTGTCTTCTACCGCCACAGATATTTCTGATGAGCTGCGCCAAGGCAGTTTACGCCAGCCACTCATGAAGAAATCATGGCTCTCACTTTATACCCGAAACCCTCACGCCGTAAAGGGCTTTGACAATAAGGCGTATACAATTAAGATAGTCGTTTTTCACCAACACAGGACCCACCCATGAAGCTAGAAACCATTGCCGTACACGGCGGCTATACGCCCGACCCCAGCACTAAAGCAGTGGCGGTGCCTATTTATCAAACCGTCTCTTATGCCTTTGATGACACCCAACATGGCGCGGATTTGTTCGACTTGAAAGTTGCGGGCAATATTTATACCCGCATTATGAACCCTACAACGGATGTGTTGGAAAAACGGATTGCGGCTTTAGAAGGCGGTATTGGTGCGTTGGCTCTGGCTTCTGGTTCAACCGCCGTCACTTATGCCATTTTAACCATCGCCGAAGCGGGCGATAACATTGTGTCTGTCGGTACTTTATACGGCGGCACTTATAATTTGTTTGCCCACACTTTGCCGCAATTTGGCATTGATGTCCGCTTTGCCGATGTGCGCAACCCTGACAGCTTTAAGCCCTTAATTGATGCCAAAACCAAGGCCTTGTATTGCGAATCTATCGGAAATCCCTTGGGCAATGTCGTCGATTTGGCGGCGTTGGCAGACATCGCCCATGCGGCGGGCATTCCGCTGATTGTAGACAACACCGTACCCAGCCCGTATTTATGCCGCCCGATTGAACATGGCGCAGATATAGTCGTGCATTCGCTCACCAAATATTTGGGTGGTCATGGTACGACTTTGGGCGGCGCGATTGTCGATTCTGGGCGTTTTCCGTGGGCTGAACATAAAGCACGGTTTCGCCGTTTGAATGAGCCGGATGTGTCTTATCATGGCGTGGTCTATACCGAAGCCTTGGGGGCGGCAGCGTATATAGGCCGCGCCCGCGTAGTGCCATTGCGCAATACGGGCGGGGCGATTTCGCCGTTTAATAGTTTTCTGATTTTGCAAGGCATAGAAACACTGGCCTTACGCATGGAGCGGATTTGTGCCAACACCTTGGCTATCGCCGAGTATTTGCGCCAACATCCTAAAGTCAGCTGGTTGAGCTATGCGGGCTTGCCTGACCATGAAGACCATGCTTTGGTGCAAAAATATATGGGTGGCAAGGCTTCTGGCATCTTAACCTTTGGCATACACGGCGGTGCTGAGGCGGGTGCGCGTTTTCAAGACGCACTGCAATTGTTTACCCGTTTGGTCAATATTGGCGATGCCAAATCCTTGGCTTGCCATCCTGCTAGCACCACCCATCGCCAATTGTCGCCCGATGAGCTGAAAAAAGCCGGGGTTTCTGTGGATATGGTGCGTTTGTCGGTCGGTATAGAACACATCGACGATCTAACTGCCGATTTGGAACAAGCGTTGGCAGCGGCGTAGGTTATTTTTGGGCGTAGCGGTGGTGCTGTTAATTGGGTGCTAGCGCATTGAGGGGGAAGTCATGAACATGATTAAAGACTATTGGCAAACATGGTTGGCAGGTGAAACCACCGATCACGAAGTGGATGCCTATATTCACAGCTCGTTGGCACATTTGGTTGCCGAATATAAATCGGTGTATTTTGCCAAATGTGTATTAAAGCCTAGCCCTTTAACCGCAACGCCTGATGGCGTTACGGCTGATGCAATTGCACTTAGTACCGAACTTGCTCAAACCAGTGCTGCGCCAGAAACCGAAGACCCCATGCTTTCTGGCTTGGCAGAACAAAGCCAAGAGCAGCACGTTGAGCAGTTGCAAGCCGTATTTGATGCGACGGTAAGCCAAACAGAGGCTATTGCCGCTGATGCCGCCCAAGCCTTTACCACGGCTACTGCCCCCTCAGACACGCCTACAGATGAGTGTTTATGCCGTGCATCGCCGGAGCTTGAAGCCGTATTGCGCAGTTTTGACTTAGGCGAGTATGCGCGGGGCAAAGTGCCCACCTGGGACGACTGCGCTTTGCTGGAAATCGCCATTATTAAGTTGTTGGACAAAAACCGCTTAAAAATCAAGCTAGCCATGCTCGAAAGCCGCTATGAAGCCGTGGTGGATCCAAAAAAATATGCTTGTTACAAACAATCGGTCATTAAAGCCGGAGACGAAGACGATTTAAAAGAACGCCTGTATTTTCTGATTTGGGATTTGTATTGGGCCTACAACACTGCGGACAAAGTGGGGCAATTGCGGCAACGGGCCATTAAACCTATCTTAGGCTTGTTGCCCGTCATTATTGGCCTGTTTTTAGTTTTTTTGATCATTTACCAAATCGTCAACCTGTTTTTGCACACGCACGCGTTCAGCACCTTTATGATCGTGTTATCGGTGGTGTTTTTTGGTGCTTTTGGCGCCTTGACCAGCTTTCAGCGGCGTATGTCCAAGCTAGAAGTGCGCGGCGAGACTTTTTCCAATTATCTGCAATTGTGTTCTTTGGGCAACGAAGGCCCGTTGGCCTTGTTTGCGGGTGGATTTTTTTCGCTGCTGTTAATGATTTTGTTTGGCTCGGGTTTGGCCAATTCCGCCGTCAAGGCCATTTTTAGTGACGAATTAGCTGATTTAGTAGTGCCTTTGTTTCCAAAAATGCAAATAGAGGGTAAATCAGAAGGCGGTATTTTAAGCTTGGCTTTAGCAATTTCGCACCTCAATTTTGCCGATTACGCGAGCATTGCAAAACTGCTGGTGTGGTCATTTTTTGCTGGTTTTGCCGAAGCCCTTATTCCTGATGCGATGACGCGTTTGATAGACAAAGCCAAACTCATGGAAAAATAGGGGGTTGTAGTAAGGACTGGCGATTTCGACCGATGCTTGGCTAGCCGCCGCGTAACTGGATTGCCCTGTAACCCGCGCAAGCACTTCTATTGTTAGAAGTCGGCTTATGTTATAATAAGTGGCTTTAATTCATGGGATTTACAGCAATGGCAAAAGAAGATCAAATTGAAATGGAAGGTAAGGTGATAGACACCCTTCCGAACACGATGTTTCGTGTTGAACTGGAAAACGGTCATGTCGTAACGGCGCATATTTCTGGCAAAATGCGCAAACATTACATCCGTATTTTAACTGGCGATAGCGTTAAGGTGGAAATGACCCCTTACGATTTAACCAAAGGCCGCATCACTTTCCGTATGCGCTAATCCTAACAATCACGGGTAGTGCCTGTTAATTGCTAGGATTGCGCTTTAGGTCAGTGGTATTCCCGCGCGTTAAGAGTTGGCTTCAGAAACCATCAGCTCATCGCTTTCAATAGCAAACGCAATATCATCATTTTCTACAAAAATCCTGACATGACCGCCGTGGGCCAATTTGCCGAACAGCAAGTCATTTGCCAGAGGTTTTTTGATTTTTTCCTGAATTAACCGCGCCATTGGCCTTGCGCCCATTTTAGGATCACAACCATGCTCAGCCAACCATAAGCGGGCATCGGTGTCCAAAGCCACGGTGACATGCTTATCGGCCAACAAGGCTTCCAGTTCAAAAATAAATTTATCCACCACATGACCGACTATGGACAAATCCAATGGCTTAAATTGGATAATGGCATCCAGGCGGTTACGGAACTCAGGCGAAAAGCCTTTTTCTATCACTTTCATGCTGTCAGACGCATGGTCTTGTTGCGTAAAGCCTATAGAGGCACGGCTGCCCTCTTCCGCCCCGGCATTGGTGGTCATCACTAAAATAATATTACGGAAATCGGCTTTGCGGCCGTTATTATCCGTCAGTGAGCCATGATCCATCACTTGCAACAGCAAGTTAAAGACATCGGGATGGGCTTTTTCAAGTTCATCCAACAGCAAAACTGCATGGGGATGTTTGGTGACTTGTTCAGTCAACAAGCCGCCTTGGTCAAAGCCCACATAGCCCGGCGGTGCGCCTATCAATCGGGAAACCGTATGGCGTTCCATGTATTCGGACATATCAAAACGTATCAGCTCAACCCCCAAGACTTTCGCCAACTGCCTCGTCACTTCGGTTTTGCCCACGCCAGTGGGGCCGGCAAATATGAATGAGCCTATGGTTTTTTGGCTATCACGCAAACCCGCACGCGACAGTTTTATCGCCGATGCCAAAGCCGCTATAGCTTCGTCTTGTCCAAAAACCAGCATCTTTAAGTTCTTTTCCAGATTGGCAAGCTTGTCTATATCGTTACTAGAGACCGAACGTGCAGGGATTCTGGCAATTTTAGACACAATGTCTTCAATTTCGGCAACATCAATCAGCACTTTGCGGTCTTCTTCAGCGGTCATGCGTTGTTTTGCACCCGCCTCGTCAATCACATCTATGGCTTTGTCGGGCAAATGCCGATCAGAAATATAGCGGTCGGATAGTTCCGCTGCAACGCGTAAGGCTTCGTCGGAATAGGTTACGCTATGGTGGGTTTCAAAACGGGATTTCAAGCCCGACAGGATTTTAATGGTATCTTCCACCGAAGGCTCTACGACATCCACTTTTTGGAAACGGCGCGCCAAGGCGTGGTCTTTTTCAAAAACGCCGCGATATTCTTGATATGTTGTGGAACCTATGCAACGCAATTGCCCCGAAGCCAGCGCGGGCTTAATCAAATTAGACGCATCCATCACCCCGCCCGAAGCCGAACCCGCGCCAATAATAGTGTGTATTTCGTCGATAAACAGGATCGAATCGGGTTCTTTTTTAAGCTGGTTCATCAGCGACTTAAGCCGTTTTTCAAAATCGCCACGGTACTTCGTGCCCGCGACTAACGCGCCTAAGTCCAGCGAATAAATGATGCTATTAAGCAAAATTTGCGGCACATCTTTTTCCACGATGCGTTTTGCTAAACCTTCGGCAATCGCGGTTTTGCCCACGCCCGCTTCGCCGACCAACAACGGGTTGTTTTTGCGGCGGCGGCATAAGGTTTGTATCGTGCGTTCAAGCTCAAACTCACGCCCAATTAACGGGTCTATGCGGCCTTCTTTAGCTTCTTGGTTAAGGTTGGTCGTGTATTTTTCCAAGGGGCTGCCAGACTCATTTTCAGCTGCGCCGGCTTCAGCAGCACGGTCGCCAGACGCATCACGTTCTTGGTCCACCTTAGAAATGCCATGCGCCAAGAAATTGACCACATCCAAACGGGAAATATCTTGTTTATTAAGCAGATACACCGCATGGGAGTCTTGTTCGCTAAACAGCGCAACAAACAGATTCGCCCCTGTCACTTCTTTTTTATCAGACGCTTGCACATGAAACACCGCGCGTTGCAGTACCCGCTGAAAGCCCAAAGTAGGCTGGGTTTCACGCTGGATGCCTGGCGGAATTAAGGACATGGTTTCATCAATAAATTGGGTCAGTTGTGCGCGCAAAGTTTTGATGTCACAGGCACAAGCCTTAATAATGGCTTCGGCGGCACTATTGTCTAGCAGCGCCAACAACAGGTGTTCGACAGTGATAAACTCATGACGCTTGTCATGGGCGTTTTTAAAGGCAGTATTTAACGTAATTTCAAGCTCTTTACTTAACATGATCGCTCCCAATTTACTCTTCTTCCATTGAACACAACAACGGATGTTGGTGCGCCCGTGAATATTCGTTGACTATATAAACTTTGGTTT
>JABFST010000189.1 GCA_013140465.1 Methylococcaceae bacterium | reverse complement strand
CTCTTATTGTCTATTGCCTAGTTGCAGGTAGGTCGGTAAGCTTGTTGGCGTTCGGCTATCTTATACTACATGTAGTGGCTACCCCGCGAAATCGGGAAGAGCCAAAAAATCCTGGCCGCCATCCACTGGCCCTGAGAATGGTTACGAAGAAGGCCCAAGGAGAAGTAGAGAATATGACGAAAACGGAAATCCCAAGCGTGACTACGACAAGCCTCATCAAGGTGCGCCATACGATCATGTGCATGAATGGGAAGATGGGGTTAGAGAGCATCCAGGAAGACCATATTCTCCGTGGCCACAGAAATGAAAAATAACATTATGAGTAACATTGATCAATTAAGTATCAAAGGAAAAGATAAGCTAATATCTGAGCTTGGATATTGGCCAGACTTTTGCGATGCTAAAATTTTCGAATTGCTTTTTCGTAGGAATGCTGAGATTGGATTAGAGCTTTCTATGAAGTTGCATTATATCGATATGGAGTTAAATCGTGAGTTACTTGTAAAGATTGTTCTGCATGAAGTCTCAAATATGAGATTCGATGAACTAATGATTGACAATGTGATTGATAAACTGAGTATTAGTGATTCTCTTGTTGTTGAAATCGAAGCTGCTATAGGGTTATTCGGTCATTGCAAGTGCAAAGCTATAGATGTTGATGTAATTGCCTCAAATCCTTTCACTGGACAAGGCCATAAGATGGAATCAAAGGAGTCAAATCAAAGGGGTCAGACTCTAATACTGCTTCCTTAAAACCATAACCAATTGTAATAATTACATAAATAGCGATTAAAGATGCCGTTAAGCTGGCCAAAAAGAGTAAAATGACGGACAGCATTCTGGGAACCATCGTATAACGCCATTAAATTATGACAACCTATAAAAAAAACACTAAAAAACCAAATCGAAACCTTTAAAAAAGCCTTTTTACAATACCCCGGCCCACTTTTTGACAGTTTTTTCGTTGATGACGATATAGCCACCATTATCAGGCATACCCCACACAAGCGCACCTCCATTTTCACCCCGCTGGTCACCTTACAAGCCTTTATCTTTCAAGTGTTGGGCGCTGACGGCTCTTGCAAACAAGCGGTCGCTGGGGTGCTGGCGGACCGCTTGGGCAACGGGCAAGCCGCCAATAGCGTCAACACAGGTGCTTACTGCAAGGCGCGCCAACGGTTGCCGTTGGCCCCGTTGAAAGATTCGGCAACCAACGTGGGTGCGCGCCTGCACCGACAAAGTGCCAAGGCATGGAAATGGCATGGGCACAACGTCGTCATGGCCGATGGCACGACCGTGCAAATGCCCGACACGCCTGAAAACCAAGCCGTTTTTCCGCAACAGACAACGCAAAAACCAGGCTTGGGGCTGCCCATTGCGCGGATGGTGGCGCTGATTTCATTGGCGACCGGGAGCATCATAGACTATAGCCTTGGCCCTTGCCAGGGCAAGCAAACAGGGGAATCGTCCTTGCTCAGCCCCTTGTTAAGCGCCTTGTCACCCGGCGACCTGTTGCTGGCAGACAGGTACTATTGTACTTTTGCAATCATTGCCCTGTTGCAGGCGATGGGAATCCCGGTGTTGTTTCAGATTCATGCCAACAAAAAGGTGGATTTCCGGCAAGGCCAACAATTGGGCGCAAAAGACCATTGTGTCAACTGGGTAAAGCCAAAACGCAAACCTGTTTGGATGACAGCTGAAGCCTATGCCGACTTGCCCGACACGATCACGGTACGCGAATTTTCGGTAAAGGGCGTGGTTTACACCACAACCCTCTTAAGTGCAAAAACCTACCCGAAAACAGCCGTGGCCCTGTTTTACCGGGAACGTTGGAAAGTCGAATTGGATTTTCGGGCGCTCAAAACGGACATGGGCATGGAACTGTTACGTTGCAAGCGTCCTGACGCGGTCAAAAAAGAGATCGCGGTGTATTTCTTGGCCTACAATATTATCCGGGGAAACCTGGCCCAAGCTGCGCTGCGGCATGATAAGGTCCCCCGCCAGCTGAGCTTTAAGTCAGCCGTGCAATTGCTAGCCCAAGCCTCAAGGCAGGTTGTTGCATTGACGGGGGTTTTATTAAGAAATGTGGTACAGGCGGTAGTTAAGGCGATGGCCTCAACGGCTATTGGCCAACAACAGCGAAAAAGCCAACCCAGGGCTATTAAGCGCCGACCTAAACCTTATCCTTTGCTTATGAGTCCACGACAACAGGCTTGTTCAACATTATGATTAATAAGGGTTAATATTTTAAGGAAGCAGTATTAGGGTCAGACTCCATTGATTTTGTATTCAGAAGTTCAAAATATCAGGAACCGGGTTGCCCAACACAATGCTCAGCGGGCTTAGCGTAAGTGAAGCTCCACTGGGGTGTTGGGTTAGGTAATTTTCTCATGTAAAACAATTAAATACCAAAATCAATGCATCGGATACGGGGTCATCGGATACGGGGTCAGGCCTTACAATTTACACTATTATTGCTAAAAATGGATTCAAATGTAAAATGTAAGGTAGAGTAAGGAGTAGGCTTACGCCTACCCCTCCTCATCAAACCGTGCATGCAGTTTTCCCGCACACGGCTTTCCGATGTTCTTCACATCAAGGCATGCGCCGTTTTCCAGCCAGCTACTGTAGGGACTCTATATAACCCATACTCTTCGTACAGCACCCGGCGTGGGAATCGAAGCATACTACTCTTCCAATTGTCCACCTTGTGCCGTTTGCGTAGTTGGATTCTGAGCCGGTCTTCTGCATGGCGCTTCACCTTGCCAAGTGCCAGACTGGAATTTCGATAATGGAAATAGCCCG